>JACQVJ010000316.1 GCA_016209805.1 Ignavibacteriota bacterium | reverse complement strand
TCTCTATAGTTCGAGAACAGATTTCAGTTTCACGAAAAGAAGGGGAGCGAATGCGTATCCTAGTTATCGAAGACGAAAAAAAGGTCGCGCGGTTCATACAGCAAGGTCTGGAGGAAGAGCACTACGCAGTCGATGTGGCACACGATGGTGATAAGGGACTGCAGATGGCAACGTCGGAAAACTACGATCTCATCATCCTTGACGTGATGCTTCCCAGGAAGAATGGGATCGAGTTGATGAAGGCGTTTCGCTCGAACAAGGGAACCACGCCGACTCTCATGCTCACGGCAAAAACCTCGACGGAAGACAAAGTTGCGGGGCTCGACAGCGGTGCCGACGATTACCTGACCAAACCGTTCGCATTTGCGGAGTTGCTCGCGCGTGTACGTTCACTCCTGCGAAGAGGAGTAAAGGACAAATCCACTGTCCTTTCGATCGCCGACCTGAATCTCGACACCGTCACCCACAAGGCAAAAAGGGGTGGGCGTGTTATTGACCTTACTGCAAAAGAATACGCCCTGCTGGAGTTCTTCCTTAGAAACAAGGAGCGGGTCCTCAGCCGGACGATCATCTCGGAACATATCTGGGACTACCATTTCGATACGGGGACAAACATCATCGACGTATACGTGAACCACCTCCGGAACAAAATCGACGGCGGCTCCGACAAGAAGCTCATTCACACCGTGCGTGGAGTCGGCTACGTAATGAAGGAGGGCTGATTTCGTGGCGTTCTGGAACCAATCCATCCGAACGAAGCTGACTTTCTGGTACTCGTTGCTGGTGTTGTCTACCCTCGTCGCGTTCGGTGTCGCCTCATACTGGTTCACCAGCAATACCCTCTCAACAAACCTCGATCTTTCCCTCAAGATTGAGGTTGGATGGGTGAAGGACTTCATCCAGCCACAGGCAAGCAAAGTGAAGCCCAGCAAACGATCCATCGATGCGTTGCTGCAAAAGAAATCCAAACTATTGCCACAAGCTGCCGACACGTTGCAAGCCGACACGACAGCGGAAGCGGCTGACGAGATTTGGAATCACATCTTCAAACACACGCTCGTCAGCCCCAAGAAGACGTACATCCAGGTGGAAGACAGGCACGGCGCAATCATCTACCGCAACTACAGTCTTGGCGGCGATACGCTGGCTGTCAGCGATTCCGTGGGTGTCAATACGACGCACCTGACAACCACCTTACTGAACGGCGAGCCCGTCCGTGCGGCAATTACACGGGACAAGAATTTCAGTATCATCGTCGCGTATCCGTTGCGCGAGCTCGGTGAAGTGCTTGAAAATCTCTTTTCCATCTTCCTCATATTGATTCCCATTGCCCTGGCGGTGTCGGTCTTTGGCGGTTTATATCTGGCAAACAAGTCGTTGAAGCCGGTGGACAGGATTACCACACACGCCCGAAAAATCACCGCGGAAAACCTCGATCAGAAGATAGCCGTGCGCAATGTGAACGATGAGATCGGGAGATTGACGGCAACCATCAACGAGATGATCCAGCGACTGCACGAATCATTTGCTCAGATCAGACAGTTCTCGGCGGATGCCTCTCACGAGCTGCGTACACCGTTGACTATCATGCGAGGAGAGATCGAGCTCTCGTTGCGGAGCCTGAAAACACCGGAGGAGTACCGGCGTGTCCTTGCAAGCTCATTGGAAGAGATTCTACGGATGACCTCGATCATTGATAACCTGTTGACGCTCGGCAAAGCCGATCAGGGTGTGTACGAACTGAACCTCGAAGAAGTCGGTCTGGAGGAGATTGTCAGGGATCTGCATGGGGATAGTGAAGTCCTTGCCGAGCCGAAGAACATCAAAGTCACCATTAAGAAGATTGAACCCATAACGATTATTGGAGACAAAGTGCGGTTGCGTCAGTTGTTCATCAACCTTATCGACAACGCAATAAAGTACTCGCACATCGGCGGCTCGGTGACACTCTCAGTGGAACGGCAAAACGGCACAGCTCTTTTTAGAGTTGAGGATACCGGCATCGGGATTCCTGAGCAAGACCTTGAAAGGATATTCGACCGATTCTATCGCGTTGACAAAGCCCGCTCGCGTGAACTCGGCGGCACAGGCCTCGGGCTTTCCATCGCAAAGTGGATTGCGGGACTGCATCGCGGAACAATCACTGTGACAAGTGAGCTGGATAAGGGCTCTGTATTCACGGTTCAGCTTCCGCTCAACTAAATGTAATACGTGCACCAACTCACTCCTCGATAGAACGATCCAAAAAAAAGGGAGCCTGCAAGGGCTCCCTTGTGATTTCTCACAATCATGTTAGAAGTCAGCACCAAGCGAGAGATAGTATTTCGGTTCGGAGAATCCGTTGAGATACCACGCCCACGCCACATCGAACCGGACGAGAAAAGCAAGGAAGAACACCTGCGCGCCCGTTCCCATGCCCATCAGTAGATCCTTCGTTACCACTTCACCCTGAGCGTTCCGGGTGAACGCCTGGTAGTTCCGCTCTTTCGTCCATGCGGATCCCATATCGAAAAAGATGGAGCCGTTGATGCTTTGAAGTCCGAGCGGGAGCGGACCGGCCTGCAGGAATGCGAACAACGGATAGCGAAACTCAAAATTGAAGAGGCCATATCGCGTCCCAACCGCAGCCGTGTAGTTGTAACCCCTCAGCGGTGTCCCGACCTGCAGGAAGATGTAATCCTCTGCATTCTCAAGCGGAACGTATCCACCTTCGAACTCACGGTTGATCCAGTTATCCACTCCACCGATGATAAACTTCTGGGGCTGTGCACCGAAGCTTCCACCACCCGCCAGACGCAGCGCGAAACTGTAGTTCTTTCCAAGCCGCAGATATGTACGGTAATCGCCCGTCACATTCACAAAGCTCAACCCGTTCGCACCAATCTTTGGAGTGCCGAACACACTGATGTTATATCGCGTTCCGGTGACAGGGCCCGTGTATCCCCACAACGCCGTGTCGTGTGTGTAGCCCAGCGATGGGACGATGACCGTCCGTTTCTGAATCGGGTCGGAAATCTGATCGAGGTTTTCCTTGGAAATGTTGTACCAGCTCAGCCCGAAGTCAATCCGGTTGAATTTGTCAATGGGGAACAACGCCGAACCCACCAACCCGTACGTGCGGAACCGATAGAGACTGCCTCCGAACCGGTCGTCGATAATCACAAAACGGGCGCTGTGAAATCCCGCGACACCGTAATCAACTCGACCGGGAAGATAGAGGTACTGAAGCGCGTAATCGCTGTTCTTGAGATCAAGCTGCAGGTTGCTGACGAACAGAATCTGATGGTCGCCCAACAAGTCACTGAACGCCATCACGGTCGAGCCGGTGACTCCGTAGAAAGTATTGTAGCCCGCGTTTCCATAGATGATGTCGGGCGAGAAGTTCAGCTTGTATTTGTTTACGATGTAGTTGCCATTCTCATCGACATTATCGGAGATCTTTGGCAACCGGGTAATCGTCGAGTCCTTCGGCAGATTGTCCGCATAGGTGTCTTTGAACACATAGTTGCTGAAGTCGATTTGTATATCCTTCCCATACAGATCTGCTGTATCCTTTGCCGCAGGGCTCTCTTCAGCGATTGCCTTGGAGCCTTCCACCGCGGCCATGAATCTCTCCTTAAAGAACTCCGTCGGTTCAAGCTCGGCCACCTTGATATCGCGCTCAAGGGGATTGCGCATCAGAAAAATATCAAAGCCGGCATGATTGAGCGTCGAAAACGCCAGCTTGCTCCCATCGCGCGACACTGAAAGCTGGTAGACACCGCTGAGTGAATTTGTGATCGGTCTGAACTTGCCGGACTCCAGCTCCATTTCATAGATGTTGTTGATGCCGTTCCGGTCGGAGACAAAGAGGATCTTCTTTCCATCAGAAGGGACAACCACCGAAGACTCGTCGCTATTCGGCCAGTCAGTCACGCGGGTGATCCTTCTCGAATCAACATCAACTGCGTACAGATCCCGTTGACTGTAATCGAAGTCCCGCATGCGGATGTTCGGACGATCAAGGTGAGGACCTCGATCGGAGGAGAAGTACACCGACTTGCTGTCCGAGGACCATGCCGGATCGGAGTCGCTGAAGATATCGTCGGTCAGGTTATCAAGTTCCTCCCTGGCAAGGTCGTACACATAAATATCGGATTGCTGGAGCTTGTTGCCGACAAACGCGAGCTTGTCCCCCTGCTGCGACCAGTCGACGGAATAGACTGCATCCAGCCCGAATGTCAGCTTCTCGATATCACCCTCTTCCACATCGATCAGAAGAATGGCGTCTTGATCACCAGCCTTTGCCGCCAGAGCAATCCGCTTCCCGTCAGGGGACCAGGTGATCCTCGGAGTCAGCAGCTTGAGTTCTTCCAGATCGCTGGTCTGCTGTCCGTCGACGATCTTGTCAATAATCTTGCCGTCGATTGCGTTCATGAGAAACACATCAAGATAGTCGCTTCGATCTGATATGAATGCGATCTTATCTCCTTGCGGTGAGATCGCCGGGCTGGTATTATAGAAGTTATTCCCCTTCTTGTGGTCCGTCAGCTTGCGTGCGTAGTCGGCAGGTTCTTCACGCTTCGCAATGTCCGGCCAGTACATGACTTTTTGCTCCTTCTGCCAGCGCTCTGAAAGCTCCTCAATGCCAAGTCCGATCGCACCGCGGAAACCTCCTTCCACGCTACGCGTGCTCTTGATGCGATTCAGGATGTCGCCAATCTTCTGGTCGCCATACTTCCTCGCGATGTACCACCACAGCGACTGGCCCCCGCGATATGCAAAGTAGCCATAGAGACGATTGATGGGGGGAAGGTACTCGTGAACCGTTGCATCCCGGAGGAACATGTCGGAATCAGTCTCCCACTTCTGCGCCTCGTATTCCGCAAGACCCTCATTGAACCAGGTCGGAAGCTGCAGCGTAATGTTGTTTGCTATGATGGATTGAATTGACCCGCCATAGAACATGTCATTCACCATTGCGTGGACAAGCTCGTGGTGAATCACCCGCCGGAACTCTTTGTACCTGCCTTCAAAAGGAATGACAACCCGGTTCTTGAAAAGCTCCGTCACTCCTCCAATACCTTCCTCAAGATACACACCTACAACATTCGTCTGCTGAAAATCGTTGTGCGAATTGTAGACGATGAAGGGAATTCGGTTTACGAGCTGATAGCGGAAGGTCTTGCTGATGGAGACATAGGCGGATTCAGCCGCGCTTGCAGTGAACTCCGCTAGTTGTTCTCCCCCCTCCGTAAAGTAGATGTCAAAGTGATCCGTTTGTATGAAGTACCAGTTGAATTTCGTGTACTGGACTTTGTTTTTGCCGAACAGCCCGTCCTGCCCGAACGAATGCGTGGGGAACACCATCAACAGCACCACGAGGAACATTCCCGTTTGCCTCCCAAAAGGCCCTTTCGCTTTCATAATCCCCTCACCCAGTGTTGTGATTTAGGTTTCTCTACGTTTGATTCTAAGAAACTGCTGCTGAAAATGCAACACAATTACCATCTCAAGAATTCCAATCCGTTGCTCTCAGTCAGCAATTGCAAAGTCTATTTCCCGCGTTTCCGGGTTCACCGACACAACCCGAACTCGGACCCTGTCACCAAGACGATACACCTTTCCGCGAGAACGACCTCGCAGCGAATAGTTCTTTTCGTCAAACAGATAGTAATCGTCCAACAGGTCGCGCATTTTCACAAGTCCCTCGACAAGCAAGTTATTGATCTCGACAAACAGGCCGAAGTTCGTCACGCCGGCAATCACGCCCTCGAGCTCATCGCCAGTGTGACGCTTCATATACTCAACCTGCATCACCTTCACGGAGGTTCTCTCTGCCTCAACAGCGACGCGTTCCCGCTCTGATGATTGGACGCATATTTCGGAGATTCGTTTAACTATCTCAGCCAGCCTTCTTGCGTCCACACCACCGGCGTATTCATGGAGCAGTCGATGAACCACAAGGTCGGGATAGCGGCGAATAGGCGATGTGAAGTGCGTGTAGTGCTTGAAGCCAAGGCCGTAGTGGCCGATATTCTTTTCTGAATAAACGGCTTTTGCCATCGACCGAAGCGCCACTTCGTTGATAACGTATTCCACGTCGGACCCCTTTACGCTATCCAGCAGGTTCTGGAGCGCTTTTGAGGATACCCCTTGCTTTGCATCAAGCGAGTAACCGAATTGCTTCACGAAGTTCGCAAGATCCTGGAGACGCGAGGGATCGGGCGCATCATGCACGCGGTAGATAAAGGGCTTGTGAGGTTCCTCCTTTCGCACCTTGCCGATGTACTCGGCGACAGTCTTATTGGCTAACAACATGCACTCTTCAACCAAACGGTGGGCACCAAGCCTGACTTTCAGGATGATCTGTGAAGGGAGCCCCTGGGAATCGAATCTGAACTTCGCTTCCGGCGTTTCAAAGTCGATGCTTCCATGCCTGCGACGCAGCTTCGTCAACGTTTGAGTGAGCTTGAAGAGAGGGATGATAATGTCGGCGAGCTCTCCTTTTCCATCATCAATGATCTGTTGAACTTCTTCGTATGTGAAGCGCCGAACACTGTGGATAATGCTCTTGGCAATCCTATAGTCTTGCACCTTGCCGTCCGGAGTAACATCCATCAACACGCTGAAGGTCAGCCGATCAAGGTCCGGCCGCAAACTGCACAGGTCGTTGGAAAGTCGCTCCGGGAGCATCGGAATGACTTCGTTGACCATGTATACACTTGTCCCGCGTCTTAACGCCTCTTCATCCATACCGCCCCCCTCCCGCACGTAGTAACTGACATCAGCAATGTGAACGCCAACCCTGATGACCCCTCCTTTGAGCGGCTCGAACGAAATTGCGTCATCAAAGTCCTTGGCATCCTCGGGATCAATCGTGAATGTCGGCACGTTGCGATAATCCAGGCGGCGATCAATCTCCATTGCAGGAATGGTCTCAGGGAATTGTTCCACCTCCTTCGCGACCGCGGGAGGAAAGCTCATAGGAAGTCCGAATTGCCGCGCAACCCCCAACACCTCAACGCGCGCATCACCGGACGGATCGAGAACATCGATGATAAGACCCTCAGTGTTCTGGTGCTCGTCTTCCCACGGCAATAGTTTCACCACCACCTTGTCACCATGTTTCGCCTTGATTGCCTCGTCACGGGAGACGTAGATATCTCTTGTCACGCGTTCGTCATCAGGAACCACGAAGAAGAAATCGCGACTCACCTCCAACCTTCCCACAACCGTGGAAAGAGAGCGTTCCAGAATCTCAACAACTTCTCCTTCCGCTCGTTCTTCGTTTCTGCCGCGATGGCGCGATATTGGGTGTGCGAACGGTACCACAGCAACGCTATCACCGTGCAGCGCTGTCTTCATGAACTTCGGCGCGATGAAAATCTCCTCGTCGGTTCCCTCAATAGTCACGAAGCCAAAGCCACGTCTGGTTACGCTCAGCTGCCCGATGATCCTGTTGGTTGTGTGGCTCTTTTCTTTTCTCACCTTCTCGCGCCGTCCGATATACACGATCCTTCCGTTCTTGTCCGTAGCAAGTGTCCCGTCCTTCTGGAGTCGCTCCACCGTCGCACGCAACTCATGAAATTCGTCGCGGGCCTTCACCTTCAGGGCTTTCGCGAGTTGCTTCAGCGTGAAGGGTCCCCCGGGGTTCCGAGAGAGGTGTGAAAGGAGTTCCTTCTTAAGGGATTTGATGAGAGTTCCTGGAAGTGGTATTAGAATGAGATCCGATAAAACAAACGGGCCGAGTGAATGTCTTTGCGGTCGTTGATTGCTCCCGTTGTGCCAAAGTCTACTTTGCGCTCAAGCTCGAACATAAAATTACGAAGTGACGAGTTGCCGAGGATATCGCCAAACGAATAGAGCAAACTGATGTTGGCATTGCTGACCGGATCTTCAAGGATCTTCCCGCCGTACCGCCATAATCCATTGAAGGCAACCCCACTCACACGAATATCTGCCGACTGGCCGAAACTTCCCTGGCGTCCGTAACTTAGTTCAACCGAGGTGATAAAGCCGGTCCGGTAGCGGAGGAAATCAGAGAGAACATTCGTAAGCAACGACGTCGCGCCGCCGAGAAGCGAGCCCCCGACGGTCGCTCCTACTTCCGACGCAAGGTCGTTACGTTGACCCCTTGTAAGCGGAAAGTCGCCCGTCAGGATAAAGGTAACGGCGTCACTCTGCACATCGCCCGAGGTTGGCCCTGCGCTGTATGAGTAGTAGTCGACATCATCGATAGTCATGGTGATTTCGAGCTTCGGTTCCAGTCGAGTCCCGGTGATCGTCAAGTTCACAACAACCTTCTCGGTCCGCTGGGCAGCCGTATCGGCAACGACACGCGTTCCCTGATAGTGTCCTTTGATATTGAGTTCCGGATTCAGGAAATCACCCGAGTACGACAGAGTTCCTTCCGCATCGAAACGCTTTCCATAGAAATTATAGTATGCACGTCCGACTGTGAGCGTTCCCACCCATTGCTTGCCATCCTCAGTAATGGAAAATGTCCCATCGATGTTTGCAACAAGCTCCTCATTCGTAGCGGTGTTGAAGATCATTCGAATCTCCGTATTGCCTCCCGAGGATTCGATGTCGAGGTCGTACCGCAGGCCATCGAGGAACGACGTTGTTGGAAGATCAGCTTTATTGCGTTCCAGCTCCCCGCTCTCAGCACCGTAGCCGAAATAGCGTACCGAAAGCGTGGAGGTGTGTTGCTCCACCAGCTTTGTCGTGTCATCCACGACCGCCACAGGAATGGAAAACGGTTGTTCCAATTGTGTGGAACCTTCAGTCGGTGGAAAGATCAGATTAGAATTCCTCAGCACCACACGACCCTTCAACAGCGAATGGTCGATGGTCCCGGTGTAATGCAGACCTTCCGGCCCGATCTCTACGAACAAATCACCATACACGGAAAGGGAAGACCTGCGCGTGCTTGCACCCACCACAAGGAGTTGCCCGAATGCGTTGAGGTTAAAGTCAGTTGGTTTGAACCCGCGAAGCGTAAAGTCCCCCCGCATCTGCATAACCCCCTCGCGCCCGAGGCGGTTATCAGAAGGGATATTCTTGATCGTTGCATTGTACACCCGGATGCGCTCGCCGTCAGGCTGGAAGAGACCATCAAATGTGTAGTAGATGTTATTCGGCACAAAAAGGAACGAACAACTGTCGATCGCTATGGCCCCATGAAAACTCGGTCTTTGGGGTGTTCCGATCACCTTCAGACTGCTGGTGAGTATGCCTCTCAGATCGTTGAAGGTCGGCAAGAGCGGATCGAGAAGTCCCATGGCAATTCCGTCCGATTGTACGGAGAAATCAAGGGGTCTTTCCGGCAGGCGTTGATCCACTTCTCCAAATGCAAGGTTCACCGGGAGTGTTCCGTCAATTGTCAACGCCGGGGTTCCCTTTGTGACATCCAAACGGTTATCGATGACAACATGTGAAACCAGTGCTTCGCTTTTGTAATGGAAGTCTCCGTGCACGCGACCGAAGGGAACAGAACGATAAGCGACATCTGCTGCTTGAACGGTAACATCGTACGTCGGCTCCTGCAAAGTTCCGCCAGCGTTGATCTCAATCTGTGCGCGCCCTTCAAATGCCTTCGCCCTGACGCCAAGCTCTTCGGGGGCGATAAGATACTTCAGATCGGCAAGGTCGAGATTCATCGCAGAAATCCTGGCATCCAGCATTCCCTCAATATCAAGGGAACCGGCAATGCTCACTGTCTGCGAATCACGCCTCATGATAACATCTCGTATCCGAAGACTGTGCCGTCCGAAGCCGACTGTCGAGCCGCCATCCGCTGTCCAGGCGACATCTTTGTAGGCAATCCTGAAGTCGTTCAAAGTGAACACTACGGCATCTTCTGAAACACTTGCAAGACCCTGAAGGACAAGACGTACGTCATCTCCATACGCGGTGCGAAATGTATAGCTCGAATACTCTTGTTGGTAGGTGAACGCCACCCGAAGGCTGTCCAGCTCATCCCTGTTCACATGCATCTTTGCCGCACTTGTAACGAGTCGCACGTCCAACGGCTTCAGCGGGTTCACCGGTTCAAGGTTGTTCACATCAAAAGTAGCGATCCCTCCCTGAATCAGAACGCCCGAGTCGGCCGTTCCGTAAAAGAAATCATCAAGCTTCAGTTCCCCACTCAGCATAAGGTTCTGGTAGTTCCCTTTGATGGCGCCTGTCAGGACACCAATGCCGTTAAAAGTACGATTGCCTGTTACAACAGAGATAGGTTCGAGGTCCTTCAGTTCTAACGAATATCGCGCATCGAGCACAGTGCTCTCAGCAGCCAATTTTTTGCCCTGTCTGGAAAACTCCTTCAGATCAACATTCGTGGTCAATGTCGAGTCCAGCGTTCTGAACTTCTCACTAAGAGCCATCCTCAGATTCTGTAATTGATATGTGATAAGACCTCCCATATACTCCAAATCGAAGACGCCGCTCAGAGAAAAGTCTGCAATGTTTGACTCCAGTTTGATTTCTTTATGAATCGGATCATGCTGGTCAATGAAGAGGTGGACGGTGCCTGCGGTGAGCTGGTACTCCCTGTACCTCGACGGCAGGAAATCGAGTGCGAAATCGCCGTTCAACTTCCCCCATTCGAGGCCGACCCCTTGTGCATTGATATTGAACGTCAGATCGCTGTTCTGAGATTCATCCCGAAACAGTTTTTGTAGATTCAACGACGAGACATTACCTTCGAGCCTGAATGTGGGATCCTCCTTGCCGGCTCGGTCAATTTCAGCAGTCAACACGGAGCGCATGGTGCCCATTGATACGATGAGCGTGGTGTTAAGTTTTCTATTGAGGGCTTCAATCAGAACCTGCGTCTTGCCAACACGGTCTCCCAGGAACTCGGAGGAATCGACATCCACGGCCAGCGTTGCTGAAAGGTTGTCAAGCGTTACTCCTGCTCCCTTGACCTTCACGATGCCGTTCAGATTGCTTTCAAGAGAAGTCGATTCGACAACGCGGGCAATATTGAATCCTTTCAGAAAGAACTCCGCATCATACGTCAAGGTTTCCGACCCGCCGATCTTCAATGAAGCGTCGGCATGTACGTTGCCCGATGCCGTTTCCAAAAGGAACTTCGTATGAAAATTCAACGGCGTGCCTTCGTATTCGAGATTCAACGTGGAGAGACCGAGCGAGTCGAACCTCGGCAGATCAAGACCGGAGAGAATCGCCATTGCATCCGGAGGGAATACTTTGCTCTCTGTACACTTTACGCTGAGGTAAAGATCGCCCGGTGTGTGGAGGTTCGCCACAAGTCCTTTGAAGTATATCTCCGACCGACCCATTTTCAAATCGAGCTTGTCCAAACGCAATTCTCCGAAATCGCCGTCAGCTTCAAGATCAAGTGCCACCTTACCATCAAGGAAATCAATCTGGTGAATGAACCTCTTCAGCTCGCCGAGATCCATGTCATGAGTGTGGAGACCCACTTCCACGGGATTCCTCTGGAACTGCTCCAGGTCGATGCCGCCGAGGAGGTCCACATCCTTCATGGACGCATTGAGGCGGAGATCAGATCTGTCTGTCTTGATGACGAGGTCTTTGACGCGGGCTTCGTTGTTGGTGACAAGGAAATTACCTTCAAACTTGCTGACACGTATCTCAGGCTGATCGGAAACGAAAGAAAGCGCTTCAATCGAGGCACTCTTTTCATCGGGGGTGATTGAAGCTGAGGTGACAAGATTGACCTGTCGAAGAGAGAAGTTATGGTACTCCACGAAGTAGGGATCAGGCGGGGGGTGATCCGACTCTGCAAGTGCAGCCGAGTCAATAAGGGCTATCGTTCCGTCCTTTATCTCGAGCCTCCTTATGACGATAGGCCAGTCAAAAGGTTCTCCTTCAGTCGTATCCACTGATGTGGTGCGCATCATCCGTTGGTAGTTCCAGATCCCGTCCGTTCCACAGAGGAGCCGCACCGTGGGCCGGAAGAGCGTTACCGCCCCGATGGTGACGCGCTTGCTTGGAATTTCAAAGAGGTCGTATCGGATGTCGAGACGATCCGCGGTCAACAGATAATCATCGCCGACTTTGACTGAGATACTATCTATGGTGAAGCCCGTTACGAGGTTCCCTTCAATCTCCCCCAGGGAGACCTCAGCTTCAAGGAGTGAATCGATGGTGGACAGAGCAAATGCGCGGAGCCGGTCGCGAAAGAACTGTGTTTGAGTCATCCCCGCGGCCAGAAGAGCAAGCAGGACAACTCCCCCAACAGAGTATAGAAGTATTTTGAGAATCTTCTTCACAATCCTCGCCTCACGTGGATGCTCATCAGGTTACAATCCTCGGGCGAAACATCACCGGCGGCCTGAACCGGCTGATACCGAGTTGGATGATCCGTGAGCTTTCAACACACGCTTGATAACACTCGTCGTTGACCGCCCCGGCGTCAAGCGTATTGTCTTGACCTTCCCCCCGTGTGCTTCCACAACATCCTTCCCCACAATCGCGTTGACTCTCCAGTCGGCTCCTTTAACGAGGATATCGGGGACGAGCCTGCTGATGATTCTGTGTGGAGTATCATCGCCAAAGAAACAGACATAGTCGACTGCCGCGAGGGCTGCGAGCACCGTTGCACGGTCCGCATTATTGTTGATGGGGCGGTTACTGCCCTTGATCCTGCGAATGGAGGAGTCAGTATTCAAACCGACAACGAGAACGTCGCCAAGGCTCTTTGCCCTGGTGAGGTAATCGACATGACCGCGATGGATGATATCGAACGTGCCGTTGGTAAAGACCACGACCCTTTTTTGCTTGCGCAACGCCCGTCGAATCCGGATGAGCCTCGTCAGGGAAACAATCTTCCCCATCAATGTCCGCCAGCTCTGTTGTTGGAGAACCGGAGCGCTGCCTCGATAAGCTCATCGGGCTGAATGGCAACAATGCCAACTGCACCGACAACCACGCCGCCTGCGCAGTTGGCAAGCGTTGACGCCTCGCGGATATTTGCTCCGCTCGCCAAAGCCATTGTCAGTGTTGATATGACCGTGTCGCCCGCTCCGGAGACGTCTTGCACGTTCGCCGCCATTGTACCGATGTGATTCACCTCGCCGTTTGCTTCAAACAGCGACATCCCTTCCTCTCCTCGCGTCATCAGAAGGTTCTGCGCGGAGAGTCGCTCACGAAGCTGTCTCCCCGCATTCTCAATATCGCGCAGCGTTTTCAGTCGTCCCCCCATTGCTTCTTCCACCTCTCGCCGGTTTGGCTTGAACACTGTTACGTTCCTGAACTCAAAAAAATTATTCAGCTTGGGATCAACGGTAATGACCTTGCCGTACTTCCGGGCAACAGCCACAATTTCATGTATCACGTCCTTCGTCACTACCCCCTTGTTGTAGTCCTCCACGATGATGCCGTCAAGATCATGAATATTGTATTTGACTGCATCAATGATGAGGTGCCTGATCCACTCTGGGCAATCCGCCTTGGATTCATAGTCGATACGGACAACGTGCTGGTCATGAGCGATCACACGGGTTTTGATTGTCGTCGGCCGGGTCGGATCGATTACCACACCTGCAGACGATAGGTTCCGTTCCTTCAAGATCTCCAGGAAGACGTCTCCAGGATGATCCTTGCCTATCAGGCCAACGAGGATCGGCTCCCCCCCAAGGGCTTGGATGTTGTTTGCAACGTTTGCTGCGCCGCCAAGTCGCACGGACTCCGATTCGACTTCGACGACCGGTACGGGCGCTTCGGGCGAAATCCGACCGACACTCCCCCAATAATAC
>JACQVJ010000323.1 GCA_016209805.1 Ignavibacteriota bacterium | reverse complement strand
GTTAAGCGTCAACGTCCCTTCATAGGCCACGCCCGGCAAGCCGACTCCCACGGGATTGAGCGGGAAGAGGTTTTCGTTGATGGTGATGAACTTCTCGCCAAATTCCGCCAGCCTCTTAATATCGTCGGCATCCCGTTCGCGGTCCGCTCGCTCGGAGGGAGAGAGGTCCGGATTGTTCTTCCCGGCAAGATCATCATAATCCTTCTGCGTAAAACTTCCTTTCGAAATGTCCTTGTTCAATAGACCGAGAGAGGCTTGGGTCTCCAATCGGAAGCGTTGATTGTCGAACGCAATAACCATATCCGATCCCACCACGAGATTCTCTCTTGGTGCAACGCCAAAACGGATGGAGCCAATGTCATCCTTTCTCAGATAGATCTGGATTCTTCCCTGCGAATCTTGAATATGGCAGAAGGAAGCCTTCCCCATCCTTCGGAGCGACATAATGCGACCGGCAACGGCAACAGTGCGCGGCGGTGCACCATCGACAAATGTCTCAATGATCTCTTTGGAGAATGCAGTGCGGTTGAATTCGTACGGATAAGGATTGATCCCCTGTTTCTTCAGGGCGTCCAGTTCCTCACGACGGCGCAGCATCAACTCGTTCAGTTCCTGCGCTTCAGATGCTACTTCCAAGAATACTCCGGGATGATATCGCGGCAATTGTAATGGTGGGTCATGATAGCGAGATTAGGCTTGATAATCAAGGTAACGGAGGCTGTCGAGAGGAAGACCGATCATCATCCGTCGGTTGGAGTGGATGACATCCCCGCCAACTCCTTGAGCGTGCGAATTTCAGTTCGAGTCAAACTCCGTGTCGCGCCACGCGCCAGTCCCTCCTTGCTCACCGGCCCGTATGCAACCCGATCGAGTTTCTTCACATCGTAGCCAAGCTCCTCGAACATCCGCCTCACTTGACGATTGCGCCCCTCATGAATCGTGATGCCGACTTCTCTTCCTTTGCCACCGGGCAGGACTTCCACATACGCCGGAGACGTCATGCCATCTTCAAGGCGTATCCCCCGGCGCAGCCGATCCAGGTGTTCCCTCGACACAGGATTGTCCGTCGTAACCCGGTACGACTTCGGGATCTCATGGGTTGGATGCATTAACCGATTTGCAAAATCCCCGTCGTTCGTAAAGAGGAGGATTCCCGTGGTGTTGCGGTCAAGTCTCCCGATCGGATAGACGCGCTGTTTCGAGTGCATGAGACTCATCACCGTGGTCCTCCCGCGCTCATCGCTCAATGTTGTGATGGCATCCCTCGGTTTGTTCATTACGAGATATACATACTCGTGCACCCTCGCAACTTGTTTTCCCGCAAGAAATACCTTGTCCCGCCGCGGATCGATCTTCGTTCCGAGATCGGTCATCACCTTCCCGTTCACTTCCACCTTCCCCTCCTGAATGAGCTGATCGGCTTTGCGTCGCGAGGCTGCCCCACACATGCTGAGGTATCGGTTGATGCGAATGCGTTCAACAGGCTGGGGTTTCGCCGACCGTTTCATCGTGATCCGGAGAATGAGAAACTACTGAGGTCTGTTGGAGAGGTCGTCGGCATCCGGAGGAGAATCATCATCAAGCTTCCTGAGAGTTCCATCTTCACTTACCACAATGTTCCCATCCACATCACTCTCTTCGGATGCTTTCTTTGCTTCAAGCTCCTTAAGCATTTGCTTCTCAACTTCAAACTCGGCTTCGGCCAGCAACTCATCGATCTCCCGCGGTCGCGGAAGCTCGGAGAGATCGTTCAGTCCAAAGTGCTTGAGGAATTCCTTCGTTGTCCCGTACAGCAACGGCCGACCGGGCGTCGCCGCCCTCCCGATTATTGCAATCAGATTGCGTTCCAGAAGCGTTCGCAACACATAGTCTGCGTTCACCCCGCGAATTGCTTCAATTTCAGGTTTGGTGACCGGCTGCTTGTATGCAATGACCGCCAGACTTTCGAGAGCCGAAACCGAAAGCTTGCGCTTGGCTCGTTCGCTCATCATTCTCCCGAGCCATGTCGCAAACTGCGGCCTCGTCGCAAACTGATACCCTCCAGCGATCTTCACAATGTGCAGAGAACGACTGGTCTCATCGTACTCACGGTTGAGCTGCTCGATCGTTTGGAGGAGCACATCTTGATCCACTTTCTGCGGGAGCTCACCGGGCTCGACCATTTCGAAAATGTCAAGCATCTGTTTCACACTCAACGGTTCATCCGACGCATAGAGCAATGCCTCAATGATTTCCCTGATGGTCAAAGTCCCTCCCGAACGCATTTCATTCCACCGCCATCGTGAGTCGCTTCATTTCTTTCGCCGGCCTGATCATAACATCATCGTGGCCTTCAACCGCGACAAGCGAGATGATCTTGTTCTTCGTCATTTCAAGGATTGCAATGAGTGTCACAATGATCCGGATTTTCTCGGTCATATGTCCGACAAGCTTCAGGAGTGTGGTTTCCTTATGTACACGCAGGAAGTCGATTGTGTAGCTTGTCTGCTCCTCCACAGAGACATTGAGAAGCTCAACCTCATGCACCACCTTCTTCGGCATCTGATCGAGCGCTCTCTTGTACGCTGCAATCAGGTTAAAGAGTGAGACGTCCTTCAAGACATCTTGCTCCTCATCGTCCATACGAGCGACCGGATCGGCATGGAAAAACTGTCTGTAATAGACCTTTCGCTGTTCATCCTCCATCTTCGAAATCTCCAGCGACATCTCCTTGTACCGCTT
>JACQVJ010000314.1 GCA_016209805.1 Ignavibacteriota bacterium | reverse complement strand
TGAGCGCGAGGAGATCGGCCTTTGCTTTTCCGTAGTTGTTCTGGGCAGTGATGAGGCTGAGCTCATCGGCTGCCACTTGTGATTGCTGTCTGTACACGTCGGCTATGGAAAGCGCGCCCACACGGTTCGACTCGGTGATGCGCTCCAACTGGCGACGATCTCGTTTGAGATTCTCCTCACTCACTTTCACCAGCTGTTCATTGCGGAGAACGTTGAGGTACGCAGCATCGACCTGAAAGACAATTGCCTGCCGTGTGCGCGCAGCCGTTTGTTCGGTCGAGATTGCGGTGGACGATGCCTGATTGAACGTACCCTCTCTCGAGAATCCATCGAAGATCGTGTAGCCAAGACTCAGATTTGTGCGGAAATCATTGCTTACGCTGAATCCAGTTGACCCGGGAATCTCGGTCCCGCCGACGAACACAGGGGCACTACCGGGGCGGTCATTCTGATAACGGTTCCAGCCTCCACTTGCGGTAAGAGTCGGCAGATAGTCGCCGTAGGATGCAAGTACCCTGCTTTGGGCGGACTCAACGTTGTTCTGTGCCTGCGCCACGGTGACATTCCGTTCAAGTGCTATTTGCCGTGCTTGCTCAAGCGTCAGCGTCTTCGTCTGAGAGAGCGCCACAGCCGGCAGCAACACCACGATGGCACACGACAAAAGGGGTGCATTCATTACTCGCATAGCATGACTCCATGATTTTGGGAACAGCCGTAAGGATAGAGCAAAGACGACGTCGGGTAAGACATTGACCAATTTTAGTTGAGTAGACGAGCCCAGGGAAGAAATGTTTCACTACTGAATATAAAAATACCCCTCAGCGGTTCAGGATTTCATCCTTGATTTTCAGCAGAAACTCCAGCGCGGCATCATGCTCGTTGGGAATCGTTCCCTCCAACACGGCTTCCTCAATTGCCTTTTTCAGCTCCCCGACCTTCCTGCCTTCGGGAATGCCGCATACAGCCATGATCTCATCTCCACGGACAGGGGGTTGCCAGTTCCGAAGCCTGTCCTTTTCCTCAACTTCGACGATCTTCTTCATTACAATGTCGTAATTCCTCAAGTACTTCGCAACAAGCTGTGGGTTCTTGGATGTTATGTCGGCGCGACACAGTTTCATCAGATCGTCGATGTCGTTTCCGGCCTCAAACACAAGTCGCCTGACGGCGGCATCGGTAACCTCATCGCTCACAAGCACCATCGGACGGAGATGAAGGCGAACGAGTTTTTCCACGTATGGCATCGGATCCATCGGAAGCTTCAGTCGGCGAAAGATGGATTTCATCATGCGTGCACCAAGCTCTTCGTGTCCATGGAACGTCCAGCCGATTCCCTCTTTGAACGCCTTCGTCTTCGGTTTGGCAATATCATGCACGAGGGCAGTAAACCGGAGCCAGAGGTTGTTTGATGTCTGCGCGACATTATCAACAACGATGCAGGTATGGAGAAAGACATCCTTATGATGGACATCCTTCCTCTGATCGACACCCGACATTTGCGCCACTTCGGGAAACACAATGTGCATCACACCGGAATCGAACATCAGTCGCAATCCGACGGACGGCTTCGGTGTCTTCAAAATTTTCAGAAACTCATCCGTGATACGTTCCTGTGAAACGATGCTCAAGCGATCCTTCATGGCTGTAAGCGCATCAAGGACCGTTTCCTCAATCTGAAATCCAAGCTGCGAAGCAAACCTGATCGCCCGCATGATGCGCAACGGGTCATCCTCGAACGTCTTTTCCGGATCAAGAGGTGTCCGAAGTACTTTTTCCTGCAAGGCCTCCCGTCCTTTGAACGGATCGTACATGATCCCGAATCGTTCCTTGTTGAGACTCACCGCAATTGCATTCACTGTGAAGTCACGGCGAAGAAGGTCCTCCTCAAGCGATCCCGCATCGACGATCGGTTTCCGTGAGTCGGGATGATAGCGTTCCTTCCGGGCACTCACAAATTCCACTTTCCCCCCGTCAAGCGGGACCATCGCTGTTCCAAACCGCTCGTGGACAACGACAGTCTCGGTGCGAAGGCGGCGCGCAACGATCTTCGCAAACTCCACTCCGTCCCCGATCACCAGAATATCGATGTCCTTGTCCCCGAGTCCCAGTAGATAATCGCGTACATATCCACCGACGACGTAAGTCTCCTGTCCCTCCTCATCCGCAATTGCTCCAATGGACTGAAGAAGCGGATTCGTCAATGCAAGCACCTTGTCTGTCTTCACCTCTACCATCACAGCTTAATGGTTTGTTGACTGATCCTGTCCATGATAATGTGTGCAACTTCGAGAGCCCGTTTCCCGTCTTCCGCCGTCACAGGTGGAGGTGTATTCTGGCGGATCGCTTTCGCAAACAGGTTCAGCTCATACTTCAGTGCATTGACTTCCTTGACTTCGGGCTGTTCGTAGACGATCTTGCGTTTGTATTTTCCCGAACCGAGCTCGCCCAACATCATTGTTCCCTTCGCCGACGACTCCTCATCGCCGACAAGTCTGAAAACCTCCGCAAGGCCTTCGGAGAAGTCAACCGAGATGTATGCATTCCGCTGGAACATCCGCATCTTGCGCATCTTCCGCTGAGAGATGCGGCTCGCTGTGACATTTGCGACGCAACCATTCTCGAACTGGAGCCTCGCATTGGCGATATCGATATTGTCGGACACCACCGCCACACCGTTCGCATCCACCTTCACGACCGGCGACTTCACAAAACTGAGGATGATGTCGATGTCATGAATCATCAGGTCAAGCACCACTGCCACGTCGGTGCCGCGCGGGTTGAACTGTGCAAGACGGTGCGACTCGACAAACATCGGTGCGATGCTGTATTTCTCCAACGCAAGGATGGCGGCGTTGAACCGTTCAATATGCCCCACCTGCACGATTACGCTCTTCTCGTTCGCTTGTCGGATGATCTCGTCGGCTTCGGTGACGCTGTGGGCGATCGGTTTTTCGATGAAGAGATGCTTCCCGCACGCAAGTGACTTCATCGCCACCGAGTGATGCGCTGTGGTGTTTGTTGCGACCGTCAGCGCATCCGTGGTATTCAACAATTCATCGAGACTTGTGAATGCCTTCGCATTGAACTCTGCCGCAACGCGTCGGGCCTTTTCCATGTCGATATCAAAGACTCCCGCCAGCACGATATCCGGCATTTCAGCCAGCATCTTGACGTGCAGCGCACCGAGATGCCCTACACCAACAACGCCGATTCTCAGGGGTTCCACGACTCTTCCCGTTTATGTTAATGTGAACTCTGCGCCGACACAACGTTGCTGCCTCGCCCAAAACCGACAATCCGGTCGAAGCCCCCAAACCGTGGATCATTAAAATATACAAACACCATATATGAGTTTGACGCCCGCCAGTCGTTCCCTTCAAGGATGACCCAATCCTGTTGAAGAACGCTCTCCGCAGTCGCGTCCCATATTCCCGTAACATACTGATAGTCGTAGATGCCGCGGCGAAGGAGCTTCTTGTTCACATAAGAACGCTCGACCTCGTCATATTCACAACTGTCTTCTCTGCGAGGACTCCAGTCGTTGAACTGGCCCACAACGAAGATTTTCCTCCCTCCCTGGGTAACATACCGATAATCGGTATCCGTCAGATCGAGCCTGAAGAGCACATCGAGATAGTCTGAATTGATGCCCGTGAACCTGTTCATGACGGCAGTACCATTTCTGTCGGGTCCTGTCCTCCAGAACGTGCGCTGCTGGTCGGCTCCTTCCACCGGCTTCACCAACTGCCTGTTGGGGTAACGATTGATATTGCTGATATCGAGGATGCGATATTCGTTGCCGGGGTGGATATTCGTAATACTGAATGTTCTGGTTCCCGTGTTGAATCCCTCTACGAATGTGTACGGGTTCTTGTCCCACGCATCGATGCGAACGGCATCGTAAAAGCGTCTGTTCTGATAGATGTCAACCGTCGTGTAATAGAAACCGTCGATCTCGTCCGGCAGCTTCACCCGCACCTCCACTTTATGAGTCTGATTGAGCGGAGAAGGATTGGCGGTCAGGTAGTCATTATCCACTGTCACCATCGTCGGTGTCAACCTGTCCACCACAAAGAACCTTCCTTCCGAGAAGACTTTCGTTTCCTTGGCGTCCATGATCCTGTAAATCCAGTTCCCCGAATAATCAAACCGGACGGCATCGTTCGCATCTGGAAAGGAGTTGACATACCTGTAGCGATACTGCTGAACACCGTTCGGCGCGACGCGGTAGTCGAGATAGAACGAAGTATTATGGTTCTGATCCTGCACAAAGAGACTCTCATCAGGCTTCCAGTTCCGATCACAATGGTAGAATCGAATCTTCAACGGAGGCGGCTCCGGTGCCATCACATCGAACTGAACCGTCAGATAGTTGGAGTATCTCACCGGCTTTCCCTCGACATCCACACTGTCGCGGATAATGAGAGGAAGGCTCTCGTCGTCCGTACCGGCAAAGACAGATACACCGCGCACTATCGGAGCAAGCACGGACGGAGGCTCAGCGGGAGTCTGACCGAATGACGAATGCTTCAACAGAATCGCACACACAATTGCTCCACAACACTTGATGTTCATTTCTTCCTCCACACAGCAAAATGTCCGTCATGCTCAGTTAGTTCGGAGTGCTCTCTGATGGGTCGAAATGCCAATTCATATCCGTCGATGTTTCTTGCAGCCGTGACAACCAGATCAGATTGTGGTGCGGTTCCCGGCTCAAACCTCCCGATTGGACGGTCCGTGTAATAGCCGATTATCCCTCGCCTCTCCGCGCTGACACTCACGCTCGTCTCTGCGTTTGCGGTCAACCAATAGGCAATCGAGCGCAACTCTGATGAGTGTTCGTTAGAACGCGTCATCTCCAGACTGGTGTTCGAGATCAAGGTGAGCTGGTTCTGCGCAAGAAGCAATCCCGTGATAACAAATGGCAGCATATAGCCAAGCGATTGCAACCGCATCTGCCGGATCAACTGAACAAGTCCGAGAAACGCATACGCGACGAGCAACGGGGTGATCAAGAAAAGGAGCTCTTCGTTCCCTGAAATGCCGACAACGAGCAACCACAGGATCCAGAGTGCCGGAGCAATCTGATTCGTCAGGATTCGGCGACCATCGCCTCCCGATGAGGTGAGGAAATAGATGCCTGAGCCCATCATCAGAACAAGCACGCCGAGAGCAATAGACATCGTGATCGATACCGGTGGAAATTCATTCAGCGGTACGAGCGCCGCGATGGGATGGACTCCACGCCAGATCGCAAAGACGATCCATGGAAGCAAGGCGGTTACAAAAACAACGGTCGCACTGAGCGCGGTGTTCAGTGCATGTCGCCTGTCGATCGAGTTGATGAACACATCAACGACGAGAAACAGCATCAACCCTACAGCCTGCCAGAACACCATCATGCACAAACCTGCAGTGAAAGCTGCGAGAATGTATTCGTTGCGGAGAAGAAAAAACAGAACCGTGAGACTCAGCATCAGTCCCAGACCGATCGCATTGCCCGAAGGCGCAGCTTGCAGAAGCCAGCTCTGCATCGCAACAATAAGGGATACACAGAATGCAAGCAATCGATCGACGAGCACTTCGTAGGCAAGAAGGTAGGCGACAAGAATCGCAAGGCATGAAAAGAACAGGCTGAACACTTTCGCCGTCAGCACCAGGTCAAGCTGCAGCACCGACCCGGTTGTAACGAACAGGAGCCACAGCGGACTCGGGATCATATCCCCCGAACTCAGGCCGGAGCTCTTTGCGTACTGCACCGATAAGAATGTGCTGTCAGGGGTGTAACTGAAACCCAGTGAGGCAGTTAAATAGAATACGAGGATGACAATTGGTAATCCAAACCGCACAACTCGTCGAACCACATTTTCCTGTATCACGACCTCGAACCTTCGAATTCATTGACGTGGGCACGGAACCAGTCAAACATCTCGCGCACTGTGTGGAATACTATATCAGGTTCGGCCCGAAGCACTCGCTCCTTGTCGTACGAATCCCACACAGCTGCGGCCATCTTCACGCCGGCGCCCCGGGAG
>JACQVJ010000313.1 GCA_016209805.1 Ignavibacteriota bacterium | reverse complement strand
GTCTTGAGGCGCTCGTCTGCAGCTGCGAGCAACTCAAAGGAATGCTCGATTTCGTCAAGAGTGAAGCGGGTGAGGACATCAAGGTATTCTTTCAGGAAGTAAGGGTTGACCCCACCCTCGCTCGCCATCTGTTGGGTCGTCGCTCCCCTGCGCCGCAGATCGTACAGTTTCCAGAGGATATTGAAGTATCGAGTTAACATCACAATGATCATCGTGGCCGATTCACCTGAATCTAACATTCGCTCCAGAATCTCAGTGGAGCGCCGTATATCCTTCGCGCCGATCGCCTTTTGCAGTTCGAACACATTGAACTCTCTCGAGCTCCCAACAACGGCGCTAATGTCCTCAGCAGTTATCGCCGTTTTCTCACCAACGTAGATGTAAAGTTTGTCGATTTCGTTCTGGATTTCTCGAAGCGACGTGCCAACGTATGCTGCGAGCAATCTGCAGGCCTCCGGATCTATTGTACGCCCCTGCTCCTTTATGCGCCGCCCGATCCAGGAGGGAATCTGGTTATCGTACAATGGTTTGAACTCAATCTCAACACCATTGCGTCGGGCGGTAAGATACGGCTTCTTTCTAAAATCCGGTTTGGTGGAGAGAAGAATCAGACATGTGGTTGGAGAAGGCGAGTCGATGTAGTGGGAAAGAAGTTCCTTGTTCCCAAGTCTGTCAAACTCTCGGACAACCACAACACGACGTTCGGACATCATGGGAAACGACGATGCATGTGAAACAATGTCCCGCGCATCCGCCTCAGCCCCGTACATGATGTCAAGGTTGAAGCCTCGCTCTTCTTTCGTCAACGCCGAATTGATAACGGCATCAGTGGCCTGATCGGCGAGGTAGTCTTCGGCGCCATGAAAGAGATACACCGCCGAAAACTCTTTGCGTGACAGCGCTGCGTGGAGCGTTTCGTATGTGTGCTCGTCTCTCGGCACGATGAATCGGTAGGATTACTTTCGGTTTATCCTGACCGTCTTCATCACAACATCAGTATTGGGCTTGCCGTCAGTCGGGCCCATCTGCGGAGTGATCTCGACGTCTGCAATCTTGTCAACAACATCCATCCCTTTCACGACCTTACCAAAGATGCTGTAGTTCTTCGGCATGTTCGGAATGTCGCGCAGCATGATGAAGAACTGACTCGTGTTTGTGTTCGGACCGCGGTTCGCCATCGCAACCACGCCTCTCTTGTACCCCTCCTTGTACGAAGGCGTAGTCGGGTTCAGCTCGTCTTCAAAGTCTTTTCCCCAGATGCTCTTTCCGCCGCTGCCTGTCCCGGTTGGATCTCCCCCCTGAATGACAAATCCCTTCGATACGCGGTGAAATATCACACCATCGAAGTACTTCTTCGCCGCCAGTTTTACGAAGTTCTCCACCGTCTTGGGGGCATCGCCTCGATAGAGCTCGATCTCAATCGTCCCCATTGTTGTCTCAATGACTGCACGTTCTTTTGTGCCGGCTGGTTTGGATTTTTGTGGCGTTGTTGACTTGTCTTTTGCCTGTCCGAGCATCAACGATGTGCCCACTAAGACACCCAGAAAAACGAACACGAGTACTCTGACCTTATGAAGCATTGTTCCTTCTCCTTGTTATTAGAGGTAAAATGTAAATCCAAGCCTTGCACCGATACTGAAAAACTGCAGCGTTGTTGCGGACGAAGCCGCAACTCCACCGGGCGATTTGCCCGATGCGTTGGTGAGATCGCCGATAAATTCCCATCGGAGGTTTGCCCCGAGATAGGCGTAGAAACTCTCACCGAAGGCTGTGTTCGCTTCCAAATCCATAACTGCACCGAGTCCTTTGCCTGAGAAACGATCATCGACTGTTGCGAACTTTTCGGAATACGAACCGAAATGATATCCGCCTCCTGCGCCAACCTTCACGTTGTACACGCCTCCATCAACCAACACATACTGTCCGATGATCATCGGCATGTGGACGACAAACTGGAATTCCGAGTTGAAAAACGAATTATTCACTGTATACGAACCGAGCAGATACGCATACTCGAGCTTCAACACCCAATCGGGCGTAACAGGGATGGTGATGCCTCCAAAAAATTCAATCGCCGCCTTGAATTCGGCAACTCGGGCCGCAACCCCGGACGAGGAGTTCACCCGGTCAACAATATCCTGTGCATTCACATAGCTCACTCCCATTCCTCCAAGTATGCCAATACGAGACGCCGCGACTTCGCTCGACTCCGGCGCGTTCGAACTCGTTTGGGCTGCGCAGGTCGCAGTCAAAAATACGAAAACGATGCAGATGATTACCGGCCTCACTGTGGCCCCTCCGCTTCCTTCTTCACAGCTTCCGATACCTTAATGTGATCCTGCAGGAAGAAATAGACACCTACCACCGTCACGCCAACGAAGGCAACTGCATGAGTAACTGTTGCATAGCTGAGTGCAATCTCCTGGGGAACATGGTAAAGCCGATGAAGCGTCTCTGTTGCAAAGTAATGATAAGAACCGGTCGCTCCCGGTGTGGGCATCGCAAACCCGATGCTCGAGATGGCCTGGACCACCAGCGCAGCTCGCCACCCAAGCTCCTGGAGACCAAAGGCATAGAAGGCAAAATACATCATCACGATGTACAGAAACCAAACAAAAAAACTCAAGACCAGGATGATCAGGAAATTCGCCGGGCGTTCGACAAAGAGGAAACCATCTAGAAACGAATGTGTG
>JACQVJ010000312.1 GCA_016209805.1 Ignavibacteriota bacterium | reverse complement strand
CCGCGAGTTGAAAATCGCGGATATTCGAATTCCAATTGATGTAAGCTCGCAAACAAGGAACGATGTGTCGGACCGGGCAAAGGACTTTTCATACAATGCAAAGGAAAACGAATTTGTTGCGGAGGCTCTTTCCACTGGTCTGGAAGTGAGGGAAGCCGAGATTCAGGAAAAAGGGGGAGTCATCCCCGGTATCGGTTTTAACGAAAGCATCACCCGCTGGGCATTCAAGAATAAGGTTGGCGCCGTCAGTGAACCGTATTCGATTCCGAGCGGGTACGCGGTATTTACGATTGTAGAAGCGAAAGATGCCAGCGTACGACCTTTCGACGATGTGAAAGAGTCGCTACGCCCTTTGGTGCTCAGGAAGAAAAAAATGGACCAAACGAAGGAAATCGCGGCCGGGCTCAAAGCCAAACTTGCCCCGAGTGATAGCCTGAAAAAACTGGAGGAGATGAACTCCTCCTTGAGGGTACAGAGGACCGGGCCATTCGCATTAGGTGCTTCAGTGCCGGGTGTTGGTCGGGATATGAACTTCATCGGTGCGGTTTCGGGACTGTCTCCCGGAGAATTTTCTCCCCCCATTCAATCGCTCCGCGGAATCTATCTGATTCAGCTCGTATCCAGCACGCAATTCGACTCGACTGCGTTTGCGGCGCAGCGTGATGTAATTCGCAATCAGATGCTTCAAGAGAAGCGTAACCGTTTCATGAGTGATTGGATCGCGAAGCTGAAAGAGAATGCCGATATTGAAGACAATCGCGATCTTTTTTTCCGATAGACTTGATTATCTCCGGAGGTGGGACATGATGGGTCGAGCAGGTGCGGTGGTGGCAAGTGTTCTCCTCACAGGCGGTTTTGCAACACTTCACGCTCAGGAGCGTCCATTCACGATTGCCTTCAAGGGCAATGTCACCACCGGCTCGCAGCTATTCCCCAACCCGAACTCAGCCGATCCCCTCGAACGCGCGCAGTTTTTCCCTCTCACCGGGATATTCGGATACAGTGTGGAGGCACGATATCAAATTCCCGAAACCGATATCGCCATCGGTCTTTCTGCAGACTACGTGCGTACCACCGAACCGCAGTCGATCAGGCTCTCTTCCACAAGATCCGTTCCTGTCGAAGATGGTTACAGGGTGATTCCGGTGGAGGTTACCGCGTACTTCATTCTCCCGATCTCAGGACCGACATTCGGGATTTTCATGGGAGGAGGGGGAGGCGCGTACTTCGGACGGCGCATTTACAAGATCGGAGGAGTCGAGGCTGTTCCCATCGATCAAGGCCATGGCTTCGGCATCCATGTCCTGGGAGGCTTGAGCTACAGAATCTCCGAACTCGTTTCGATCATCGGTGAGATGAAGTTCCGTGATCTTCAGTTTGAGGCGTCCAACGCATTCTCGACCCCCACGGTTACATTCGAGAATACAGTAATCAACGTGAGTCAGGAGCCCTTCACGTCTCGCATCCACACCGATGGGATTGTATTTCAGCTGGGCGCAGCAATCAGTTTTTGATTTGTCCCAACGTGGTACGCCAGGATTTCAGAAGTGCCGCAACCATATTCCCTCCAGGTGCTGTTCCCGCCTCGGAAGACACGTATGCGTCTCTGCTCCGCGAAAAAAGAAGTCGTATTGCCTCGCGGTACGACATTATCGAGAAAGAGGTTGAGGTCGCAGGCACGTTATTCTCCCTAATCAAGGTTCGCGATTCGAACAAGCTCGTGGATGAGATTGACCCGAAGGTCTTTGCCGAGGACGAGCGTTTTCCCTACTGGGCCGATATCTGGGCCTCATCGATCGAGCTTGCGCGATACTGCCTTGGAGAAACCCTGTTGCGTGGTAAGCGTGTGCTGGAACTTGGATGCGGACTCGGCCTTGTCGGCATCGCAGCCGCTAAAGCCGGAGCCCACGTGACAATGTCCGACTACGAGGTCGATGAGTTGGAGTTTGCCTGGTGTAATGCGGTAATGAACCTGCCGCCCCAAGTGCTTGCATCGAGTGTCACGGTGAGCAATCTCGACTGGCGGTACGCGGTGAGCGGCATGTTCGATGTGGTGCTGGCTTCCGACATTGTGTATGAGCGAACAAGTTTTCTCCCGATCATCCGATTGCTGAGGCAAGTTCTCGCACCCCGAGGATTGGCAATATTCACCGATCCCTCCCGTTCCGTCGGTGAGGAGTTCTTTAAGACTGCTGATCTGGAAGGATTTGCCGTGAAGACACGCCTTCATCAAGTCTCGTTCGATGGGAACACAAACAGGATTGTCCTCGCAGAGTTGATACCGAGGTGAGTTCACGATGGACGCGCTAAATCTACGGAAGGCCCGCATCTATCTCACCGGTTTTATGGGGAGCGGCAAGAGCACGATCGGCCCCATTCTGGCCAACACCATTGGCTACGACTTTGTTGATGTTGACCGGACGATTGAACAGGAAACGGGGATGTCGGTGAATGAAATCTTTCAGGAACTTGGCGGAGAGCGTTTCAGGGAGATGGAGCGGAAACTTGTGATCGAGCTCAGCAATAAGTCCAACCTCGTTGTCTCCCTTGGTGGGGGAACGATGGTAGATCCGGAAAACTACCGGGCAATCAGCTCCTCAGGTATTATCGTGTACCTGAAAACAAACCCCGCCCTGCTCTTCAAGCGGCTTCATCGTAAGACGGACCGGCCGGTATTGACCAAAATCCCAGGACATCTGCTGGAGGAGGAGGAACTTCGTGCGCGCATCGAGGAGTTGTACCGCACACGGGAACCCATCTACGCAAAGGCGGACATCACCATCCAGACAGATGAAAAGAGAGTCGGGATCACCGTCGATGAGGTCGTCAAGAAACTCTCTCAGTATCTGGCGTAGCTCATGATTCTCCATACTATGCATGTCGAGCTGGGTGCACGAGGCTACCCCATCTATCTTGGAACAGGATCGCTTCGCTTTCTCGGGGAGTATTGTGCAAAGCATAACCTGCCGCAACGGCTCGTTGTGCTTGCAGACAGAAACAGTGCCCGTGTTGCACTCAAGCCTGCACTTGCCTCGTTGAAGGATTCAGGCTTTGACGTTTCTTCTGTCGTTATGCCTCCGGGGGAGCGGCAAAAGAGCGTTGCCCGCGCCAAAGCGGTGACGACGGAAATGTTGAAAATGGAAATCCCCCGGAAAGCCGGATTAGTCGCGCTCGGTGGTGGTGTTGTGGGGGATGTCGGGGGATTCGTCGCCTCAACGTATAGAAGAGGGATCGCGTTCGTCCAATGTCCTACGACTTTGCTTTCACAGGTTGATAGTTCAGTCGGCGGTAAGAACGGGGTCAACCATCCGCTTAGCAAGAACGCGATCGGAACGTATCACCAACCGGTTTTTGTATTCTCGGATTGCGATCTCCTTTCAACCCTCTCCCGACGGGAAGTGATAGCCGGACTCGGCGAGGTTCTGAAGTACCCCATTGTCAGTGATCCTTCACTTCTTACGTACCTTGAAAACAATCTCGACGCAATCCTGCGGTTAGATCGCGAGCCGGTACTTGAAGTGGCATCACGATGTTTGAGGATCAAGTCGGCACTCGTGTCGCAGGACGAAAAGGAGTTGCTGACCGATTCCGGCCGCGTGCTTCTCAACGTAGGCCATGCCATCGGGCATGCGCTCGAAGTTCTCTCACGATTCCGTCTGCGTCATGGTGAGGCGGTCTTACTCGGCATTCTTGCAGAAGGCTACATTGCTGTCTTGCGCGAGGGCTTCCCGCGCAGCGAGCTTGATCGACTTGTTCGATTGTTTCAACGACTAAAGAGCCGGTACAGGATCGGTTCAATGAGCAATCCCTCCATAGTCAGGACAGTGCTTGCCGGTGGTGGCGCTCGATTTGTCCTCCCGCGCGCGTTGGGTCAGCCGGTCATAGTTCGGGATGTTACCAATCAGCAACTGAGTGAAGGACTCCGCTTTCTCCGAACATTGACTGACAGAGGATAGGTCAATCCTCCCCAACGCCTTGCTTCTCAAAGGGTTAATGGGTATATTTTTTTTACAATTTTGATGAGTTCCTGTGGTTACTTTCAACGAAGATCGTTTGCGTGAGTTGCTTGCCAACTTCAGCGGGAAGAAGATTGCTGTCGTTGGCGATCTTATGGTCGATCGGTATTATTG
>JACQVJ010000311.1 GCA_016209805.1 Ignavibacteriota bacterium | reverse complement strand
GCTCAGGGTGACGAATCGGTGGTCGCCCAGCCTCCATCGTCATCCTGAGCGACGAGCCCCGCTTTTGGGGGCGAGGAGTCGAAGGATGTCATTAGTAGTTGCTGGTTAGCTTCCTCAGCGCGCCTTTGGCGCGCTTCCTTCAGAAGGAAGCTCAAAACTAACCCTTCGATTTGTCATAAGTTACTATGAGCTTCTTAGGAGGCGGTCCATTAGTCTCAAGGATATTGCTTCTATTGAGTGACCACTACAAATATGTAGACTGTTTTTAGTCCGCCCTTGCCGTCCCGGACATCACAGAAGATTGTCGCATGAGCAGGCGGATAACGAATGCTGTCCGCGGCATAGAATGTCCCAACATTCTCCCTTGTGTTCGTAAGTTCAAAGGGATTCTCCTGTGATGCACCCTTTATTGACGCACCATGATTTGTGCAAAACCAATCATAGAGCAACGAATCCCCATCAACATCGTATGCTGAAACAACGACTGCAAATGAGTCCGATACCTGTACTTGCTGGGGAAAGGCAACTATTGACGTGACGACCGGATCATGATTGACAGGTGCGGTCGATTCCTCACATCCAGCACAAAAGCAGCAGTAGGAACGACCAAACTGAAATTCCCGCAGAGCTAAGATGACTGTTCATACGATCCTCGCGATTGCGAAATTGGTGAACCGCCTAACGCTGCGGGTGAGCGGCCGCGTCAGCGGTCCGCTCCACTCGCTGGTTAGACCGCTCCGGGCAACGCTCGTCGCGTCCGACTTGATCACACCAGATTGGACCGGGCGAAATCCATCTGGTCCTTGAATAGCTGAAGCGCTTCATGGTGCGTGAATTCGACCGGCTTCCCCACCATCGAGGAATCGAGCGTTCGTGTGCGCCAAGCGACCGTGGTGACACCAACCTTAGTCAAGTCCTGTGGCCACGTTCGGAGGATCCCGCCGTCCTTGTGGGAGACTACGTTCCTTATGATCCTCGCGAACTGGAACCAAGGCTGCGCCTTGTATAGCGAGAACTGGTTCGTCGCCTCGCAGTATGCCAGGATTACCTCGTGTCCCTCGCTAAGGAGCGCACGCTTCAATCCATTCTCGTACTCCTCCACCAGTATCTTCCGGTCGGACTGGTTCGAGAGATTTGCCACAAGTGGTGCAAGGTCGACATGTAGCAGCGACCCGTCAGGACCCTTGAAGGTGGCTCGCTCGTTGACGAGCTTCTGCCATTCGGCAGCCGGCACGATCCGGCTGAGCACCATCCCGAGCACAAAATTGTTCAGGATGTTGTGGAGTGCTCCCATCAACTCCTTCTTTGTCCTCATACGTCACCGTGCCCTCTTGTCGGTCTAACTATTGTTTATATGGTTTCCAGATAACACTCTTGATCAGTCTTCTCTCCAGATAACATACGAAGCCCTCATCTCTCTATCAACTCAAAAGGACTTGTAGTTCCACCATGAGAAACCGGCTCAGCACAGGGGCTCACGTCACTCTTTCCCCTTCAGGCACGTTGTGCTCAACCGCTCGCTCTATCGGCCACAGTTATCCCGGATGGTCGCAATCCCTTGATGACGAGCCAGAAGAGTATCGGCAATTCCCCAATCTCGAGGATTATTGCAAACTGGCCAACGAGGTCCGCGTACCGTGGCAGAAGCGGTGAGGTAAAGGAACTGGCCAGATAGCCGGAACCTGCAATGAACAACAGTACGCCCAAGAGGCGGGGAATGAAACCCGATCGCATGACAAGAATCCCAAACGGAAACAGCCAGAGCCCCCAAAAAATCGCGGCAACGTTAATTCCCTCCTCATGCAAACGGAGGAACAGCAACGCCAATGCATCCAGCTGACTCTTTTCAAATGCTGACAGGAAATCGGCACCGCTGACCAGAATCAGGGCAGCGACTTCGTTGAGTACGTTGAGAAACATGATCGGCACGGAGACCAAAGCGCCGAGGACCACGAGCAGCTTGGCATGTTGCTCGTTCACAGGTTTGAACAGACGGTAGAGAGCGAGAACCAGAAACACAGCAATGGCCTGGTGGAACAATTCGCTCCCGATGCCAATGCGGAGAAGCGACTCGGAAGCCCGAATGTGGTCGGCCGTCGCTGTTGCGTCTCCCGGCACGATCAGTGTGCTTGGAACATACAAGAGTCCGATGGGAGCGGTGATTGCCACT
>JACQVJ010000052.1 GCA_016209805.1 Ignavibacteriota bacterium | reverse complement strand
GGTATATATACCGTGCGATGGATGCCAAACGCCCATGCGAGTGGCGTCTACTTCTACAGGATGAATGCGGGATCGTTTTCAGAAACAAAGAAGGTTATGCTTTTGAAATAGTGGAATCGTGCTCGATTCATCAAACGGCAACTCACACGGGTTGCCGTTTTTGTTATGCTGAATATGTTTGTTGAATTGCCTATCTTAAGCCGCGATTACGTGAATCCTGTCATCTTTCTTCTTCGATGCAAGAATCGAAATCCGTTTGTGTCTACTCACCCTACTGGGCAAACTTCGGCGGCGGGGAGAAGTACATTGCAAGCGTTGCCGACGTTCTCGCCGCTTCAGGACAGTACAATGTTACACTGCTTGCCAGCGATAGCTCGATTACAAAAGAGAAACTACGAGGCTACTTCAACATCCCGTTGGAACGGATAAGGTTTGAAACCATCGGACGAAACTCCATTGCGCGCCGTCTTGGAGCGGCCGACATTGCGTTCATCGTTTCGAACTTTCGCTCATACGGCACGCCGGGGAAACGGACGGTCTACGTGCTTCAAATCCCGTATGGGCCAATAGAACCACTGTCCATCGCCACGAAGGCTTTGAAGCACGGCCTCTCCGAAGCCCTGAAGGACTGTTCCCGTGTTCTTCTTCTTCGCGCTGCTCGGCGGTCCGATGCTGTGCTTGTGTACTCACACTTTGTGGCCGAGACCCTTCGCCGCCATCACCGGGTGGATGCAACCGTCTTGTACCCTCCAATCGATGACTTCAGACTGGAAACGCAAAAAAGGAAAACTATCCTCAGCGTAGGACGATTCTTCCGGGGATTATATAACGACAAACGATACGACATTCTGATCGACGCTTTCAAACAACTCTATCAACGTTTGGGCGATGCAGCGTGGGAATACCGGCTCGTTGGGAGTTGCACAACTGATAATCCGTCACAGAAATACCTCGCGGAATTACGAGAACGTGCACGAGGCTATCCCATCTCATTCCATGTGAACAGCTCATTTGAGGACTTACGTCACCACTACAATGACGCAACACTCTTCTGGCACGCTGCGGGTTATTGCATTGACGACGAAAGGAATCCGGATCGCGTTGAGCACTTTGGCATGACGACCGTGGAAGCAATGTCTGCAAAATGCGTTCCCATCGTCATGAACAAGGGGGGACAAAAAGAGATTGTATCTCACGACGAATCAGGGTATCTTTGGAACACGCTTGATGAGGTGGTCGAGTATTCGCTCAGAGTTATTCGCAATCCCGACCTCCTCACACGAATGCAACTCGCGGCACGGAACCGCTCTACGGAATTCAACCTCAGTCGGTTTTCCCGGCAGTTGTTACAGTTCATTCAGTCATTGACTCCACAGAATCATGGCAAAGAGTAAGAAAGCGCCTCCACTCCGAGAGAAAAAGGGAGAATCGATTTTCTCCACAATGTCTCCGACAACTCAGGATCTGTTCTCAATACTCTTTCTCTACATCATAACATTGTTCTTGTTCCGCGGGATCGTGTTCGAGAACGCCGCATTCTCGGCAGAAGGCGATACGGCGAACGCGATCAGCTATGCGAAAGCTGGAGACACTATCAAGGAAGCAGAAGGCATCGATCCGGTCTGGATGCCGTTCTTCTTCTCGGGAATGCCCACGTTTGGAAACGTGCACTACGTTCCTCATGATGTGAGCTATTTACAGAAGGCTATAGTCGGTGTGTTGAAACTTCTTTATCTCAACAGCAAATGGGGATGGTTTCCGGTCTTCTATTTGCTCTGTGGTGTATTCATGTTCTTCCTTCTCCGCGTGTGGAAGTTTTCTAGCGTTGCAGCGTTGCTTGCAGCGCTCATATACATGTTGAGTCCGTACACGATCGGGCTTGCAGGCGAAGGTCACGGCTCAAAGCTGATGGCGGTAACGTATCTGCCGCTGGTCTTTCTGTTGACGCATATGTTGTTCGAAAAGCGCACCCTGCTGAGCTTCGGACTGCTTGCCGCTTCCATCGGGACGCTTCTCCTGACCAACCACATGCAGATCGTTTACTACGTTTTCATCGTACTGGGTTCGTACCTTCTCTATCATCTCATTCTCGATTTTAAGCAGGACAGGCTGCTCGTGGCAAAGAAGGTTGCGCTGTTCGTCAGCGCGATGCTGATCGGCTTCTGCATATCTTCATACATCTATCTGTCCGTCTATGAGTATGCACAGTATTCCATAAGGGGCGGAGGAACCGCAGGTGCAGCGGGAGGATTGACTTGGGAGTACGCGACCAACTGGTCGTGGAACCCCTGGGAAATCCTGACGCTATTTATACCATCCTTCTTCGGTTTCTCGAGCTCGTACCCCTATGCTTGGCAGGGAAACACTCAGAGTCTCCCCTTGTATTGGGGAACGATGCCCTTCACAAACTCCACAGTCTATGTCGGTTTGATCCCGATAATTCTCTCAGTCGTTGCAGTCGTGTATCGAAGGAACAAGATTACAGTCTTTTTTGCGATCCTCACTGGAATCATGTTCTTAATGTCATTCGGCAAGCATTTCCCACTTTTTTATGAAATTCTCTTCAACAACCTTCCGTTCTTCAACAAGTTCCGCGTTCCTGTGATGATCCTTCACCTCCTCCCGTTCACAGTAGCGATTCTTGGTGCATTCGGGTTCGAGTTTCTTCTGGAGGCGCCCCGCAAGAAGGATTTCAATCTTGAAAAATTCAAGAGGGCTTTGCTCTACGTCGGTGGTGTTATCAGCGCCGTATTGGTGTTCGGTTTACTCTTCAAGAGTACTTTGTATGAAACGCTGGAAGGATTCATGTTCGTTCGAGAAGGGGAAAGTTACGGCCAGCAGACACCTCAGATCATCGCACAGCTCAAGCAGATACGTTTCGATGTCTTGTGGAAGGACTACGTGAAGTTCGTCGTCATTGCCGATCTCTCAATCGCTGCAATCATGATGTACATGAACAAGAAAATCCAGGCCGGTGCTTTCAGCGCCCTGCTTATCGCCATTCTCGCAATTGATCTCATTATCATTGATGTACGATTCATTAGACCGACACCGGATTCACAGATCGAACAGAATTTCCAGCCGGATGCAACTATCCAATTTCTCAAGAAACAAAAGGGACCGTTTCGGGTCTTCCCCCTCGGTGAGCTCTTCATGGATAATACGTATGCGTACCATGGGTTGGAGTCAATCGGAGGATATAGCCCTGCGAAACTGAAGATCTATCAGACAATGATCGATTCGTGCCTCTACAATGGGCCCGAAAAGAATTTCCCGTTGAACATGCATATTGTAAACATGTTGAACGTGAAGTACCTTGTCGCGAGAGGACAGCTCCCATCGGACAACTTGCAGCCCGTCAATGTTGATGATGCAAGACGTACCATCACATATTACAATCCTGGTATGCTGCCCCGTGCCTTCTTCGTCGGCAACGCGGTGATTGCATCGAACCAAAGTGAGGTGTTCACGACAATGAACTCATCCGAATTCAACCCCTCAAACACAGCGGTGCTCGAAGAACCCCTTCCGATCGATGTCAGGTGGCCCGACACAGCATCCGTCGCCATCACTGAGTACAAGTCAACCAGAATCACGGTGAGGGCGGTAACGTCATCGCCTGCGTTGCTTGTCCTTAGCGAGACCTACTATCCGGCTGGCTGGAAGGCATTCGTCGACGGAGTGGAGACGGCAATCTTCAAAACGAATTACATCCTGCGCTCGGTGATCGTGCCGGCCGGGGATCACGAGGTAATGTTCAAATTCGAACCAACCTATTACAACGGGGGGTGGATGGTGACGAACGTGGCATGGGGGGTTACAGCAATATGTGTCCTTTTAGGGCTCTGGCGCACACCTTCTGTACGTGCGAGGCTCGGCGCCAAGCCTTCGGAGCAGGGCGACTCAAGCAGTTGACAATATGCTCCCGCTTGTCTATATTGCGGGTGCTTCAGATTGAATCTAAACAGCAATATCTTATCCAACAAGGAGAGAATCCCTCATGGCCGACATGTCATTAGATGCACTTGGAATGGTGGAAACAAAAGGTCTTGTAGGCTCAATTGAGGCGGCCGACGCAATGGTAAAAGCTGCGAGAGTGCAGTTGATTGGCAAGGAAGTAATTGGGGGCGGCTATGTGACGGTGATGGTAAGGGGAGACGTGGGAGCAGTGAAAGCCGCAACAGACGCCGGTGCCGCAGCAGCACAGCGCGTTGGCGAGCTTGTGTCTGTCCATGTGATCCCGCGTCCACATACGGACGTCGAAATGATTCTCCCCAAGCGGCCTGACTCGAAGTAGGTTCCTGGCTGACATTTCCTCCGGTGACAGGCCGTGCTCCAGCCTGCATTCGTTTTCATCGATCAATAGTCTATGCTTGAGTATGCCCTGGGAATGGTTGAAACACGCGGCCTCGTAGGCTCCATCGAGGCTGCTGACGTTATGGTGAAGACTGCTAACGTGCGTGTTCTTGGGACCGAGTACATCAAGAACGGCTTTGTAACAATCAAAGTTGTCGGGGAGGTCGCCGCAGTCAAAGCCGCTGTCGATGCGGCAACCGCCGCCGCTTCACGTGTGGGGCACGTCATCACGACCCATGTCATCCCGCGTCCTGCTGAAGAGATCGAGTTTATTTTGAAGAAAGGACGCCAGCCAGGCCGGGAAGCTGGATCTTCTCCTCAAACGGAGAGGAAATCCGCTGCACCTCAAGCAGAGACGGGCGACCTATTTGAAGCATCCGCCGGGGATGAGAAATACCTTGCCAAGCTCGAGAGCATGACGGTTCATGAGCTGAGAACCCTTGCGCGAGAAACGGGTGGACTCTCCATAGTGGGCCGGGAAATTTCCAGGGCCAACAAAGACCAGTTGATTCGCGAGTTGATGAAGAGACGAAGAGGACGATAAGCCTACCAAGAGACAATACTACTCCATTGGTGAATCACTGATGGAGTTTTTTTATATTACCTCACGTTGAAGAGCAAGAGCATTCATATAATTATTGCGACCACTCTGTTCGCTGTGCTACTCTGGTTTTCGGTTAGCATGAGTTACGAATACCAGACCACCATCAGCGTGCCCGTTGTTATACAGGGTGTCCCGGAAGGAAAAGCCGTCAAGAGTCCTTTTCCCAGAAGAGTACAATTGCGCTTTCGGGGTGAGGGGTGGCAGCTTGCAACTCTCCTGTTGGGCTCAGACACAAAGCTCGTCCTCGATGCGAATGTTCGTTCTGCAGCGGTGCGGGTCCTGACTCTGAATGACGTTCCGGAGAAGGTTAACCTTCCGGCCGGGGTGCAGCCTGTTGCGATGAAACCTGAGTCCCTCTTTATCGCACTTGACTCCTATAGCGAGAAGAAGGTTCCTGTTCTTGCCGATTACGAAATCACACTTCGTGAGGGGTACGGTCAAATCGGGCCGACGATCGTGATACCCGAAAGTGTCGTCATAGGTGGAGCAACAAGTGTGCTTAAGAGGATCATGGGTTGGAGAACGGCGCGGGTGGTTTTTGAGAACCTCAGAGGCCCCATCAATACAAATGTTCCGCTTGCGGATACAATGACGTACATGCTTGTGTTTGATCCCCCGGACGTGAACTTCCGAATCAACGTGCAGCAGTTTGCGGAGAAATTGTTCAGCGGGTTACCGATCGAGGTGAGCTCTATGCCGCCCGACAGAGAGGTGATCTTCAGTCCCCCAAGAGTTGATATTGTTGTACGTGGAGGGATCGATCAACTCTCCGGTCTTTCGTCCACTGATTTTCAAGCGTCTCTCGACTACAATGAGATCCTCTCCGACACAAGCGGCATGCTTGAGGTCGGAATCTCCGCCCCCGACGGAGTACAGGTTGTAAGTCAGCGGCCTCAGCGGCATCAGTATGTTGTGAGAAAGAAGATCTTTGCAGAGTGAGAATACGGAACTGGGCAATCCCATGCGACTAACCGTCAACATCGATCATGTTGCCACATTGCGAGAGGCGCGCGGGGGAGTCGAGCCGGATCCTGTTACTGCGGCACACATCTGCGAACTCGCCGGTGCTGAGGGAATTGTTTGCCACCTGCGCGAAGATCGGCGCCACATCAACGACCGGGACGTCCGGCTTCTTCGCGAGACAATCAAGACGAAGCTTGACCTCGAAATGGCGGCAACACCTGAGATAATCAACATCGCTATCGAGACACTCCCTGAACTGGCAACACTTGTCCCTGAACGCAGACAGGAATTAACCACCGAAGGGGGACTTGATGTCCGAGGCCAGAAGCACTACCTACGCGATGTCGTGAAGGAACTTCAGAAGCATGAGATTGAGGTGAGCCTCTTTGTCGACCCAATCCCTGAGCAGATTCAGGCAGCCCATGAGGTCGGTGCAAACAAAGTGGAAATCCACACCGGCGAGTATGCGAACGCTCGGAGCCCGTTGATTCAACAAGCGCTCGTGGAGAAAATCCGCGCCGCCGCAAAGCTCGCAGCCGAACTTGGTATGGGAGTCAACGCGGGACACGGACTCAATTACATTAACCTCGTGCCGATCAAGCACATCGCAGAGATCGAGGAGGTTAGCATTGGCCACGCGTTAATTTCGAGAGGAGTATTCGTGGGTCTGGAACAGGCGGTGAAAGAAATGCTTGATCTGGTGAAGTGATTTTGTCGGGACCTCAATCCCTCATTTCAAGCTTCCTGATCTCATCGCGCAGCGCCGCCGCCT
>JACQVJ010000321.1 GCA_016209805.1 Ignavibacteriota bacterium | reverse complement strand
TTTTTCAGCACCCTGATAGGGGGTGCATGCGCGAGGAACGTCATTCATTTGGATTAGCGGCATGAAGATTACATCGGCAGAGTTTGTGTTGGGCGTGACAAACCTCCGGCAGCTTCCAAAAGATTCGTGCAGGGAAGTTGCATTCCTCGGTCGCTCAAATGTGGGGAAGTCCTCCCTCATCAATAAACTCTGCAATCGCAAGTCCCTTGCACGCAAAAGCGCCGAGCCCGGCAAGACCCGTGAGCTGAACTATTATCTCGTTAACAACCAATATTATTTTGTCGACCTTCCTGGATATGGCTACGCGAAAGTTCCTGAACAGATCCGATCGAGCTGGGGAAAGCTTGTTGAGCAATACTTGAAGGGCCGGAAACAGCTCGCGCTGGTGTTGCAGCTGGTTGATGCGCGACATGAAGCCACGGAACTCGACCTGATGATGGTGGGCTGGCTCGAGTATTACGAGGTTCCGTTCGTTGTGGTTCTTACGAAGGCCGACAAGGTACCCCGCAGCAAAATGTCTTCTCATTTGAGTGAGGCGCGTGCCGCGTTCCACGCCTTTGCCGGGTGCAGAGATATTATCGCATTCTCATCCGTCACAGGTGACGGCAAGTCTGAAATTTTGAGAGCAATGGCTCAGTTTTTGGATGATCCGATTTGATTGCAAAGTATTTTCCCCTATCTTGTTCAACCATTATAACTATTATAAATAGGGTGCACGTGAAGAAGCGACTTTTTACTCCCGGTCCTACGCCGGTTCCTGAGGCCGTCATGCTGAAGATGGCGGAACCGATTATCCATCATCGTAACCCCGAATTCAATGAGGTCTTCACACGGGTTAACCGGAACCTCAAGTACTTGTTCCAGACCACTCAGCCTGTGGTGACGCTGACATCCTCCGGAACCGGCGGTGTTGAGGCGACGTTCGTCAGCCTCTTTTCACCGGGCGATACGATCATCTCGGTCAACGGTGGGAAATTCGGGGAGCGGTGGGTGAAAATGCCGAGGGCATTCGGAATGAATGTAGTTGAAATAAAGACAGCATGGGGGAAGGCACCGCATGCGGACCAGATCCTGGACGCATTGCGCAAGAATCCTCAGGCGAAGGCCGTCTACCTTGTCCATAGCGAGACATCGACAGGAACAGCAACTGATGTGAAGACGATGGCAGGACTGATTCGCGACAACTCGAATGCGCTCATCTGCGTCGACGGAATTACCGCTGTCGGAGCACACGAACTCCGGTTCGATGAATGGAACATCGATGTGTGCGTGACCGGTTCACAGAAAGGGCTGATGATTCCACCGGGTCTCGCATTTGTTGCGTTAAGCAGAAAGGCAATCGAGGCGATGGAAAAATCAACGGCGCCGAAGTTCTACTTCGATTTGCGCAAAGCACTCAAGTCGTACGAGGCGAACGACACCCCGTTCACTCCTGCGGTGTCACTCATCGTGGGGGTGGATGCCGCGCTCGAGATGATCAGAAATGAAGGCATCGAAAACGTGTGGGCGCGGCACGAGCTTCTTGCATCGGCATTGCGCGCCGGAATCGAGGCCCTGGGCCTGCGGCTTTTTTCAGACTCGCCGTCGTTTGCTGTCACCCCTGTGTGGGTACCGGACGGCATCGCGTGGAAATCATTCAACAAGATCCTGAAGATCGACAACGGCATTACAATAGCGGGTGGACAGGATGATTACAAGGACCGGATCTTTCGTGTTTCCCATCTGGGGTACTACGATGAGCTCGATATGCTGGCCTTCGTCGGTGCATTGGAGAGGACACTTGCCGCACTCAATTATAGCTTCGAAGCTGGTGCCGGACTAGCAGCAACGCAGAATGTTTTCCTTTCTCATAGGGCCAATGCAATGGCATAGTTCGTCAAACCACTTGAATACTCAACGATCGATAGTCAGCATATGAGAGTCCTTGTTAGCGAGAACTTGGAGAAGAGATGCCTTGACATTCTAACTGATGAAGGCTTCTCGGTGGATTTCAGGCCGGGTGTCTCTGGTGATGAGTTGAAGAGCATCATCGGTGAGTACGACGCGCTCGTCGTTCGCAGCGCCACCAAAGTCAACGCAGACGTTATCGGACATGCAGCCACCATGAAGGTCATCGGTCGAGCAGGAACCGGCGTCGACAACATTGACCTCGAGGCTGCAACGCGGAAAGGGATCCTGGTCATGAATACCCCCGGTGGAAATACCATTTCCGCCGCTGAACACACCGTGTCGATGATGCTGTCGCTCGCCCGAAACATCCCGCAGGCACATGCAAGTTTGCAGAAAGGTCAATGGGACCGAAAGAAATACACTGGAAGTGAAGTATTCGAAAAAACGATCGGGATTGTCGGGCTCGGAAAGATCGGCCGCGAAGTTGCGGTGCGATGTCAGGGAATGAGTATGAACGTCATCGGCTACGATCCCGTCTTAAGCACCGATGTTGCATTGAAGCTCGGAATCGAGCTGGTGAGTCTTGACGAATTATACCGACGATCCGATTTCATCACGTTGCATACCCCTCTCACGAATGAAACCCGCGGCTTGCTTAATGATGAGACGCTGGCGAAATGCAAGCGCGGTGTCCGCGTCATCAACTGTGCGCGAGGGGGGATAGTTGACGAGGGAGCGTTGCTGCGCTCGATTCAGTCGGGACACGTTGGCGGAGGTGCGCTGGATGTGTTCGAAGTCGAGCCGCCGAAGAACAATCCGCTGCTTGCACATGAGCGCGTGATTGCGACGCCGCATCTGGGCGCGTCCACGGAGGAGGCACAGGAGAAAGTCGCGATCCAAATCGCCCACCAGGTCGCTGATGCACTCAAAGGGAGAGGATATGTCGGTGTTGTCAACGGCGCTGCACTACAGCTTACAATGAACGAAGAAGTGAAACCGTATCTCTCACTTGCCGAAAAACTTGGCGGTCTCGCTGCGCAGGTAATACCCGGGAAGCTCAAACGTATCACCATTGGCGCGTCGGGCGACCTCGTGGGCTCCTCGCTTGAGTTGTTGAAGGCAGGTATCCTGAAGGGGATCCTCTCACACCTGCTACCTGAGCCGGTCAATTTCGTCAACGCGCCCTTTCTTGCTTCCGAAATGGGACTCGTGGTGAATGAACAACGTGAACGCGGTGGCGAGACCTTCACCAACCTTCTTCAGCTGCGTTGCTCAACGGAACGGGAAGACAGAGAGTTCGCCGGAACGGTCTTCGGGTCTTCAACCGTTCGTCTCGTTCGGATGGATCAATTCCGATTCGAGGTGAAACCTGAAGGCCACTTGCTCATTTACTCAAACGTTGACAGGCCGGGGATGCTTGCGCGTGTCGGGGCAATCCTGGCGAAGTATGACGTGAATATCGCCGGTGTATCGCTTGGACGGTCTGCGGTCGGTGCCGATGCATTGACCGTTATGAATGTGGATAGCGATATTCCTGCAGCTGCTATGAACGAGTTGTTGAAGCTGGAAGGTGTTTCAAACGTTAAACTTGTAAGACTGTAGGGAATTTGACAACTCCTTCATTCTCTCTGAAAATCACCTTTTTTTGTCTTCATACTTGACAAATACCACCTTGATCTTTATATTTGGCAGTGTTGTCCAGCCACCATCATTTCTCAAATAACAAATTCTCACCTTAAGTAAGGAGGTGTTGCCAGCCAGAAGATTGTTACAACATTCCAAACGCCTTACCAAAATAAAATCCAAAGTGCTGGGGACCGATCGAGCGACGAGCGGGTCAGACTTGTCCTGTTGCTTCTAACCGACCACAGCCGTACCTACATTGCTTAATTCCCAACTCGCCAGCGCGTTCGAGTGTCCATTTTATTCCGACGGTGTAGTCAAGCAACTCGAGAGTGTGAAGACGATCCTTCACCAAAGTAATGTCATGATAACCACAACACGACAACCTGATCAGTCACAAATCTCCGCCTTTGGTCGAGGTGTCTCTGATATGCATTGTCGTCGATTTTACATCAATCACCATTAAAGGAGAACCAACCAATGAGTTTGAAAAAGCTCTTCCTACCGACGATCCTGCTGATGCTTGCAGGTGTGGTGGGGGCGTGTGTTGATATCCCGAGCGGTCCGGGGACGAATGTAAATCCGGATTTCAGATCTCAGGTTCGTTTCATTCATGCCATCCCTGGTGGTGCCGCGGGCGATGTTGTTGTTGACGGCGCTGTCGTGGCAGCCGGTCTTGCATTTGGTGCTAACACTACATACTACAATCTCGCCGCCGGAAGCCGAAACATCGCGTTCGGTGGCGGAGGTGCGCAGACGATTTCGTTGGGGTCTGAACAGCAGAGCACCTTGGTCATCTACGCAACAGCAACAGCAGGGGGAATTGGATATATCAATCTGATCGAAGGTCACCAGGACAAGAACAACGGCAAAGCCGGGAAGGCAAAGGTGAAGTTTGTGAACGTTGCGCAGGGCTCTGCCGAGAACCTCACGTTCAGATCGGATTCGGTAACGGGGCCGAGCGTCTCCGGCGATGTTGGCTTTGGCGCTTCTCTCCAATATATTGAATTCGAACCCGGCTCTTATACGTTTGTCGTGGTCTCTCCCGCAACCTACAAAGCGACAGTTGATGCAAGCCAGGAAGTACCGCCCGTCAACGATCCCCTCTCCACGGGAACTGCGACAATTCGGGTCAGGCCCGACAGTGGCTTTGTGTATACC
>JACQVJ010000310.1 GCA_016209805.1 Ignavibacteriota bacterium | reverse complement strand
TGCTGGGGCCGATCCTCGAGCGGCTCGCTGAGGAGAACAACGACAAATGGGTTCTCGCCAAACTGGACACGGATAGACACCAAGAAATCGCCACGCAATACGGTATTCGCGGGATTCCGAATGTGAAGTTGTTTGTCGATGGAGTTGTTACGAACGAATTCACCGGCGCGTTGCCGGAATATGCCGTTGCAAAATGGCTGGAGAAAGCAGTGCCTGATAGGTTTCGAAAGGACGTCGAAACGGCGCAGCGAATGATAAAGGAAGGAAAGGTGGGAGAGGTCCGGGAAGTACTTGAAAAGATCCTCGCGGAAGACCCGAACAATGAGGCCGCACGAGTGTTGATGGCACGAACGTGCCTCGCCTTCGACATTTCCCGCGCTGAAAAGCTTGTCGTTGGAATCGAGGAACATTCCGAACATTTCTCGGAGGCAGAAGCAATTCTCACCGCTGCGTCGATGCATCGAAAGAAAGCGCAGCCAGATTCACTCCCGGAAGATCCAGTCAAAGGGACGTATCTTGAAGCGATTGATAATTTCGTTCGGGATAAATTCGATCTGGCTCTCACGAAGTTCATTGAGGTAATTCGGGAAAACCGATACTACGATGATGATGGATCCCGGAAGGCATGTATTGCCATCTTCAGGATTCTTGGTGAAGGGCATGCAATCGCTCAGAAGCATCGCAGGGATTTCGGCAGTGCATTGAATGTTTGAACCTGCCTGCTTCCGAATCCAAACACGCGAGATTCCTTCCGCCAGCGTCATTTCATCACCACTCGCCCGCATCCTATGTCACCGGGTATGCGGTTCATCACTCAGGAGTTGAAAACCTGTAGATTCCTAATAGATTGGATACAGGTTTTCATTGCAACTTCTGACTGTTGTTTAGTGTGCCCGGCGATCAGGCTATGCAGTAGCCAGCAATTGCACGGCGGCGGATGGTGACGTTGTGCTGATTGCACCGGGCACTTTTCTTTTCCCACCGTGATAAAAGGAATGAAATTTCCCAGGACATACCATGAAACCCATGACGTTATGCTTTCTGTTCGCCTGCTCCGTTTCCACTCCGGTAGTGTGGGCGACTGTTCTTCACGTTCCGGCGAACTACGCAACGATTCAGGGGGCGATCGATGCCTCCGTCCATGGCGATACGGTGCTGGTAGCGCCGGGGACGTACATGGAGAACATCCGCTTCAAGGGAAAGAGAATCGTTGTGACGAGTCACTATGCGTTGAACAATGATCCCCTTCATATTCTCTCCACTGTAATCAATGGAAGTAATCCGGTGCATGCCGACACGGCGAGCTGTGTGCTCATTGTTTCGGGTGAAGACTCGTCCGCAGTACTTCAAGGATTCACATTGACCGGGGGGAGGGGAACAAAATGGCTGGATGAACATGGCGCAGGACTCTACTGGGAAGGGGGCGGAGTTCTGACAGCGCTTTCTTCTCCGACAATCAAACATAATCGTATTATCGAGAACGAAGCCATCAGCGTTACAGGCGGCGCGTTCAGCGCGGGCGGCGGTGGAATTCGCAGCGGCGATGGCGCGCCGAAGATCGTGAATAATATTTTCATGTCGAACCGCGGCATGTATGGGGGAGGGCTCGTCCTCAACTACTGCGCGGGGGCAGTGGTCAGGAACAATGTCTTTTGTCAGAACAGAGTTTATCAGGCCGTTCCCGGTGCGACGACCTTTGGAGGGGGAGGAGTATGGATTAATAACCAGCTGCCGGGGAATGCTACAACAAACATCATCGAGAACAATACGATTGTCGGCAACTCATCGCTGTCTGGAGTGCAGCAAGGCGATCAGGGGCGGGCCGGTGGAATGCTTGTTCGGGAGAATTCTATCGTTCAGGCCCGCAGCAACATTGTCTGGGGAAACCTTCAGAGTTTTGGAGGGCAGATAGCTGGCGCGGGAAACTTTTCTGCCTCCTACAATTTGATAGAAGGTGGGTTTGCAGGGATCGGCAACATTGACACAAACCCATTGTTTGCCGACAGCGCGTTCTATCTCACAGGCGGCTCTCCGTGTGTTGATGCGGGGGATCCGGCTGCCACGTATTACGATCCTGAAAACCCATCGCAACCTGGAACGGCGGCGTGGCCCTCTCTGGGGAGTCTCAGGAACGACATCGGCGTGTATGGTGGACCATGGAGATCGGTGATGGCCGCATTCTCTCGTGCCGGAATCTACCTCACATCTTCCAGCTTTAGCTTTGGCTACGTTCTTCCGAGTGATACAGGTTGGATATCGATACCGATCAAGAATAACGGTGCAGGACGTTTGGCCATTGATAGTGTCCGCGTCATGTTCAGTATGGGGAATGTCATATCGATTGTCACTCAATTACCGCTCCTTATTGGACCAGGTGGCAGGGATTCACTTCGTCTTCGGTGGACTCCCTTGCAGAATGGAGTTCTCTCCGATACGGCCAGGATCTACCACAATGATCCCGGCGAAATCAATCCCCTGGACATCCATTTGTCGGGAAACTCCAACCCGACTCCTCAGTTGTTTCTCAACACCGCTGAGCATAACTT
>JACQVJ010000320.1 GCA_016209805.1 Ignavibacteriota bacterium | reverse complement strand
GTCTGGACAATGGTCACATTGTTCCAACGTCTGATTAATCAGGTTTTTTTTGATGACGTTTCTTCTCTTCTTCCTCATCTGGTTCGTGCTGCTTGCTCTGACCTATTGGTACGTAGGCAGGAGGCTCATCCGCCCGGCAAACCTCAAAGCGAAGCGGCGTAATCTTGCATGGCTCGGCGTGGTCCTGCTGTTCATTATCCCTCAGGTCCCCTTTCTTCTCCTTGTTAACCGCATCGAGAGCTGGTGGACCGATATCCTGGCATGGTTTGGGTACTTCTCACTCGGACTTTTCACGTTGATTCTTGCCAGCGTATTCGCTCGCGACGTTGTATTGCTGATAGTCCGGGGAGGAAAAGCAGTGTGGGAAACCCTTGACCGTCTTCCCAAGACTCCGGACCCGGTGGTAGATCGAGAGAGGCGTAGGTTTCTTGTTCATGCAACAAATCTCGGTATCCTGGGTGTATCGGCCGCCGCGACGGGCTACGGATACTACGAAGCGCGGCGACGGGCATTAGTCGAACATGTGGACGTGCCGATCACCAACCTGCCACATGAGTTCGACGGCTTCCGCATCGCACAGTTCACCGATATTCATGTTGGCCCAACCATAAAGCGTGACGTAGTGGAAGAGATTGCAAACCAGATTCACGAGCTGAACACCGACCTCATTGTATTCACGGGCGATCTGGTGGATGGTTCTGTCCCCTGGCTACAAGACGACGTTGCACCTCTACGCGAGTTGGCAGCTCCGTATGGGAGGTTCTTCATCACCGGAAATCATGAATACTATTCAGGTGCCAAGCCATGGGTGAAACACGCAAGCAGTCTGGGCTTCGACGTACTCCTGAATGAACACCGCATCATCGAGCGAAGCGAAAGCCGAATTGTACTTGCGGGAGTAACAGACTACAGCGGTGGAGACTTTTTGCCGGAACATCGGTCGGATCCTGCAAAAGCGGTTGCCGACGCGCCTGAGGAGCTCATCAAGATCCTGCTTGCACATCAACCACGAAGCGTGTATGCCGCGGAAACCGCCGGCATTGATCTCCAACTCTCCGGCCACACACATGGCGGACAATTCTATCCGGGAAACTACCTCGTGACACTCAACCAACCCTACATCAAGGGACTTCACAAGCACGGAAATATGTGGGTTTACGTCAGCAGAGGGACGGGGTATTGGGGTCCTCCTCTGCGGATTGGAATACCACCGGAGATAACCGTGATTGTCTTGCGGAGCGCCGAGGTCGAAAGCCAAAGGTCGGACGTTCATGCCCGACCGTTGACGCCATACGAAAAACGCGGAGCTTGAGAAGGTTACTGTGCAGCTTCCGGGCCCTCCAATGGAGAGAACTTCTCAACCTGATGCTTCACCGGCTTGACTGTCCGTAGATATTCGTAAATAGCTCCAAGATCTTCTTCGGTCATCCCCGCATACATGAGCCACGGCATCGGCGTGTTGAAATCCTTCATATCTACCGATACATTTCGAGATTCTTCCGACTCGAATGCTTTGAACCTCGCGATGAAATCTTCTTTCGTCCAGATTCCGATTCCCGTCTCTTCATCGGGTGTGATGTTTAACGAGCGGACGACACCACTTGGGAATTGGAATTCGAACCCCCCAGCAAGTTCCATTCCTGGAATTGGCGCTCCTTGTTCGGCAGGCGTGTGGCAATCGGCGCAAGCACCGATCGTCAGCAGGTACTTTCCGTAACTCACTGGATTCGATTTGTCCGGTTCCGGTGACGGGTTAAACGCCCTTGGCTGCATCGTCTTGACGAGAAAGTTCAACGGGAAGTTCAGCTTCTGTTCTCCAACCTTGTTTTCGATTGGTTTGAGCGATCTGATATATGCAACGATTGAGTATGCGTCTTCCTGAGAGAGACGGTTGTAAGAGAAATACGGCATGAATGGGAAGAGGGCCCTGTTGTCCCTGGTTACCCCAACGGTGAATGTTCTCAGGAGTTCACCATCCGAATAGTCAGAGATTCCTGCCGGAGTAATGTTTGCGGAAAAGAGTTGGCCCGGGAC
>JACQVJ010000318.1 GCA_016209805.1 Ignavibacteriota bacterium | reverse complement strand
GCGGGTGCCCGACGAACTCCACATCCATCCCTTCCTGTCGGTATATATCTACCTCGAAGGGAAACACAACCTTGATCCTGTCAACCAGGAATTTCATTTTCTTTACGCGACCCTTGTTCCAAGCCCACACCTGCGGGCTGATATAATACAGAATCTTAATGCCGTAACGTTTTACCTGTCGTGCAAAACGAAGATTGAATCCCGGATAATCAATCAACACAACCACATCGGGCTTCCTTTGACGGAGCATCCCCACAAGCCTCCGCTCTACCTTCCGGATCATTGTGAGGTTCTTGATCACCTCGATAAAACCCATGATTGAGAGCTCGGAGACGTGGAACAACAGATCCATGCCTTCCCTCTTCATATTGTCGCCGCCGATACCGTACACCTCAACAGCAGGAATCCTCTTCTTCAGTTCACGCACAACGCCTGCCCCGTGCAAATCTCCCGATGCTTCCCCGGCAATAATCAACACGCGGCCGATCATCGATCAGCCTTGAGGATTCTGAAGGACAAAGATGACAATTATGAGAAGCGCGACAATCGAAATCGCCTGAAGCGTCCTCCGTTCGGACGAGAGACCTTCGCGTATGTTAACGCTCTTTGCCGGCGGCGTTTGCGTCACGTATTTCGTCAGTCGTGGCAGGAATCTCTTCACATTTCTCACGTATTCCCTGTAATCATCCCCGAATTTCTCTTGAAGGTATTCCTCCTCTTGCGCAACGATCAGGCGATACTGCACGTAGAACCAGAGCATTGCACCGACTAGTAGCCACGGGAACAGGGCCATGGACATGATGCCCACCCCGGCGTACAACAACATGTTGCCGACGTACAACGGATTCCGAACATAAGCAAACGGACCATTCATGATAAGATGCGTCCCTCCAACCGCACCTGTTGTGCGGGTTTCGCTTCCCGCAATCGATACGCCCCAGAAACGAATTGTCTCACCAAAGACCGTTACCAGGAAACCGATCGCAAGACTGATTTCAGTCGGCCGAGCAAAGATTATCATCACGGTAATGAACGGTAACGGCGTGTAACTCCGATACTTAAAAATGAGACGCCGTATGTCGACCTTGTTTGGATTCACACCCTCTCGCTATTCGCTCATAAACGCTTCACGCCTGTTCAGCTCAGCCCGATGACGTTTGCGCAGCTTGTTCACCAACAACACCTTCAACCTCTCCACAACATCAAAGAGTGTGTTGTAAGGGTAGTACGATATATTCCTGCGTTGACAGAAAATCTGCAAACCCTCTTTGGCAAAAACGATATCGGCATATCGAACGGGACAGTGGTCAGAGTAACCTTGCCCAACATACACAATTACATCCTCATCGCCGGAGTGCGTCAACATAATGTTGCGCTTACAACATGCGCATCGCGTACACTCGGCATCATCGTACGGGAAACTAATCTCCGGACGTGACCCACCATTATTGTCGCGATGGAACTCGAATCTGTTGGCGAAAAACGACACATCGCCGAGGCCGTTCGCAACAAGGATCTCTTTGATGTAGTAGTCAAGCCCGTCGCTCACGACGTGAGACTCAATGTTGTTCTCACGGCAGAAACCGACAAACCTCCGGAATCCTTCATCAATGGGCTGATGGCGAAGGAACGCATGGGCTGCCTGCTCATTCAGTGTACCGATTGCTTCCGTTTCGCGTCTGAAACATTCCTTGGCAGAAATCAATCCGGCACGGTACTCTTCAATGACATTGTCACATTCGGGACCGCCAAATTCCCTGAAGAATGCTTCCCCCACGTCATGCCGTGCAATTGTTCCATCAAAATCGACAAACACTTTCAAGGCCATTGATCACCCTGACACGAGTGAAGCAGATTTCACTTCAGCGCCTTTGTTGAATCTGACCTGAACAAGCTTTGAGACGCCTTCTTCCTCCATTGTAACACCATACAGAGCAATCGCTGCCTCCATTGTCCGCTTGTTGTGCGTGACAACGATGAACTGAGTGTTGTCCGAAAATTTGTGGAGGATTCGTGTAAAGCGGTCGATATTCGCATCGTCCAGAGGCGCGTCAACTTCATCAAGGATACAGAACGGGCTCGGTTTTACGAGATAGATTGCAAAGAGAAGCGCTGTGGCAGTAAGTGTCTTTTCTCCGCCGGAAAGGAGGTCAATCGATGTCGGGCGCTTGCCACGCGGCTTTGCAACGATTTCAATTCGTGCCTCGAGAGGATCGACTCCATCTTCAAGTTTCAAATCGCACTCATCACCCGGATCGAAAAGACTCTTGAACGTCTCAATGAAGTTGAGGCGTATCTTCCCGAATGTGTCGAGGAATTTTTTCTGTGCGGTTGTATTG
>JACQVJ010000309.1 GCA_016209805.1 Ignavibacteriota bacterium | reverse complement strand
CTCCCTCTATAAAGAAGGCATGGGGAAGGTTCTTCGGGATCGCAACTCGCTCTAACGTTTCGAGAAAGTCAGCCTGCTCGGCGGTGTAGATGTCCGAGTTGGAAGGTTTGTTGACTGCCACATAAGCGAGCTTCTCAAGGAACTCAGGGGTTGTCATCTTTGGATGGTTCATCCCCAACGGAGAAGATGCAACAAATGTGAAGAAGTCGAGATATCGTTTTCCATCCTGTGCGTCGATAATGAATGAGCCGTGGCTCTTCTTCAGATCGATGACAATCTCAAATCCGTCGACAAGCATGTGCTTCCGCAGCGTGGAAAGGGCCTCTCTCGGAGGCACATGCGTTGGATATGTGGATTGCATTGAATGTGATGTTTTCTGCATTGCCATTGTCGTTTCTCCTGGTTTGGAAATTCTCTCACTTGTCCCGGTGCTTCTGGGAAAGGAATTGAAAGTACGAGGTCAGGGGGGAATTTCAGAAAAACTCTTGATGCTCGTAGAGAGAAATGAGAAACGTCTCGTGAGTTAACATGGCCAGACCGTCTAGTAATTATCTATCTGTGCGCGTTGCAGGCCGCCGCTGTAATCGATGTAGACGGTCTTCCATTCAGAAAAGAAGTCGTAGACAGTCCAACCTCCCTCGCGGTGTCCGTTGCCTGTTTGCTTCACTCCGCCGAAGGGCATGTGGGCCTCCGCACCAATCGTAGGTGCGTTGATGTACGTGATTCCCGCCTTGATGTCCCTGATCGCCTGAAACGCGCCGTTCACATTCCGGGTGTAGACAGATGACGAGAGGCCATAGATCGTGTCGTTCAGAATCCGAATTCCCTCCTCCAACGACTTTACCTTGATCACGGAAAGGACAGGACCGAAGATCTCTTCCTTTGCAATGCGGTGGTCCGGTTTCACATCCGTGAAAATAGTAGGCTTGTAGAACCATCCTTTTGCAAGCTCGGGGTCTTTCGGTATCTCACCTCCAACGGCGATCCGGGCTCCCTGTTGCAATCCAATCTCAACGTACGATTGTACGGTTTTTCGTTGGCCCTCATTCACGCAAGGTCCGACGTCAACTCCGTTCTTGAGACCATCGCCAAGCTTTAGTTTGGCAACTCGATCGGTGAGCATCGACAAGAACTCGTCGTGGATCTTTTCATGAAGAATAAGTCTGCTCGTCGCGGTGCAACGCTGCCCGGTCGTACCAAATGCACCCCATAACACGCCATCCAATGCGAGCTTCAGGTCACCATCATCCATCACAAGCTGGGCGTTTTTTCCTCCGAGCTCAAGCGAAACTCGTTTCAGTGTTTGGCTCGCAAGCTCGGAGATCTTTTTCCCAACAGTGGTCGACCCGGTGAAACTGATCAGATCGACATCGGGATGACCGACGATTGCCATTCCCACCTCGCCACCCCCTCCATGCACAATGTTCACTACACCTTCAGGGACCCCTGACTCCATCAGGATTTCCACAAGCGACGTGGCACTTGCAGGTGTATCCGAAGCAGGTTTGAAGACAACGGTATTCCCACAAAGCAATGCAGGAAATATCTTCCACGTCGGGATCGCCATGGGGAAGTTCCACGGGGTGACCACTCCGGCTACACCGATGGGTACGCGGATCGCCATGTTGAACTTGTTCGGAAGCTCGGAGGGAACGGTATGACCGAATAGGCGACGCCCTTCAGATGCCGCATAATACGCCGTATCGATTCCCTCCTGCACGTCGCCGCGAGTCTCGGCGAGCACCTTCCCCATCTCCTGAGTCATTTGACGGGCAAGCTCTTCCTTTCGGGCAACCATGATGTCGCCGACTCGCCGCAAAATGTCTCCACGTTTAGGAGCCGGAACGAGTCGCCACTTTTCAAAAGCCTCTCGCGCCGCCTTCACGGCATTGTCGACATCCTGCTTGTCCGAGCGCGGGAACACGCCAACAATCTCGTCCCAGTTTGCAGGGTTCCTGTTTTCGAAGGTCCGACCTGACTGGGCATCGACCCATTTACCATTGATGAAGTTCTGAAATTTCTTTGCCATGACTTTTCCCAGGGTGTATTATCTCGTTAATGGATTGTCTCACGCCAGGCCAACGCGTTCGAATATGTAATCCACGTTCTGTATACTCTTGTTGAGATCGAACAACTCGTCGACCTTTTGACGCGAGAGTGCCTTGCCGACTGCACCGTTAGACAAAAGCACATCCTTGAAGTTCTTTCCCGACTGCCACACATCCATCGCGGCGGCCTGCACGATTCTGTATGCATCCTCCCGTCTCATTCCATTCGCCGTCAAAGCAAGAAGGACCGACTGGGAGAAGATGAGACCGTGAGTGCGGTCGAGGTTCTTCATCATGTTCTCCGGATAGACGATCAGCCGATCAATTACATCCGACATCTGGTACAGCATATAGTCAAGCAAAATACAGCTATCCGGGATCACTATTCGTTCAACGGACGAGTGCGTGATATCCCGCTCGTGCCAGAGTGCAACGTTTTCCAGCGCAGCAAGCGCATTACCACGAAGCACGCGTGCAAGGCCTGCGATCCGTTCACACGTTATTGGGTTCCGCTTGTGGGGCAT
>JACQVJ010000305.1 GCA_016209805.1 Ignavibacteriota bacterium | reverse complement strand
GATTCTCGATGGCGCCGGCGCTTCGCCGAAGGGACGTGATGAGGAAGGGACGCTCGCTGGCAATCTGGCGATAGCAAAAAAAGTTGACAAGAACCTTCGGCTCTCCTGTCAGACAGTGATTGTCGGCGACATGGTGGTGAAGACTCATCCGGTTCGACAGGTTGACAGGGAGAAGACCAAGGAGCGTTTCATGTTGCTCGGCATCGTATCGTTCTTCGTCCTTTCATTCGCCGTCATGTTTGTCTTCCTTCTTCTCGACATGATCAAAATTTTTTGATACCTGTTCCTCCCTCCGACGCCCGCCGCGTCTCTCCCGGGTCGGCCAGTGACTGATTACTATGTACCTTGCCTCTCGGAACCGATTTACGTAGATTGCCAGAGTTAAGAGAGTCACCACCCCTATGAGAATTCCCGAAACCAAAATCGACGAGGTACGTACCGCCTCCGATATCGTGGATGTTATTGCCGGCTATGTCAGACTGAAGAAGCGCGGGAAGAATTTCCTCGGCCTGTGCCCCTTCCATCAAGAAAAAACACCTTCATTCAATGTGAGCCCTGAGAAACAGATGTACCATTGCTTCGGGTGCGGCGTTGGTGGCAACGTCTTCACATTTGTCATGGAACATGAAAAAGTCTCCTTCGTTGAAGCTGTGAGGACGCTGGCTGAGCGCGCTGGCATTGCACTTCCCCAGGAAAGCGAAGCCGACTATGCTCAGGCAACCGGCAACGAAGAGCTCTATAACGCGTGCCGCGCCGCCGCTCAATACTTTTCCGAGAATCTTGTCACTACAATCGAGGGGAAGCTTGCATTCGAGTACTTCCACCATCGCGGCTTCAGCGACGACACTATTCGGACATTTGGACTCGGCTATTCCATGAACTCGTGGGATGGACTGATCAGGTTTGCCGAAAGGGAGAAGCTGTCGCTTGAGACTCTTGATCGTGCCGGTCTTGTGATCAAGCGTGAGGATGGCTCAGGTTATTACGACAGGTTCCGGGGAAGGGCGATGTTTCCCATCATATCAGTTACCGGAAGAACAATCGGTTTCGGTGCCCGGAAGCTGAGGGAAGATGATCCGATTCAAGGCAAGTATATCAACTCACCTGAAACGGAAATATACCACAAGAGCCGGAACCTTTACGGATTGTACCAATCGAGGAATGCGATCCGTGAGAAGGAATACGCGATCCTCGTGGAGGGGTATGCTGACCTGATTTCAGTGTTTCAGGCCGGGATTGCCAACATTGTTGCTTCCAGCGGCACAGCCCTCACCGAAGGACAGATCGAACTGCTCAGCCGGTACGCAAGAAACATCACGCTCGTGTATGATGCGGATTCCGCGGGCTCGAAGGCGACCATGCGCGGCGTGGATCTGGTTATTGAAAATGGAATGGAAGTGAAAGTTGCGGCACTCCCGCCGGGGGATGATCCCGATTCCTTCGTCAAGAAGCATGGCCGGGATGCGTTCCTGACGTTGCTTGATGAAGCGGTGTCCTTCCTTGAGTTCAAGGCGAAACTCTTCCAGGCAGAGGGGCTATTGGACACACCTGAAGGTCAGGCTCGTGCAGTTCGCTCTATCGTTGAGACGATATCCAGGATGAAGGATGAGCTGGCGAGAAACTTCTATATCAAGACCCTCTCGGAACGGTACGGGATCTATGAGTCGGTGCTCTTCCGCGAACTGGAGAGGCAGCTTGGACAGGAGCGTTCTCGTGCGAGGGAGAGGCGTGAGTCTCTTGAGGGGACGAGTTCATTTGATGGATCGGCACCGATCGCGGCGCGTGCTCAACTCCCCACCGTAGAGCGTGACTTAATTGAGCTGATGCTCGATCACGGAAACCGGATGGTTGGTTTTGTTTTCTCGCGGATAGATCCCGACCGGTTCACAAATGTGAGGGCGCGGGAGGTGGCGGATCTCATCCTGCGCCATGCCGAGGAAGGTGGCGCGTGGGATGCAAACACGCTGGTAAATGAAGTGGAAGACACCGACCTCAAACGCTTCATTGCAGATATCGTTTTCACGAAGTATGATATTAGCAAGGGATGGGCTGAGATCGATTCGCTTCCGGAAGTACCTGACCCGTTTGAGATTGCCGAGCGGTGTCTCGTTCTCCTTCGTACACAGGAGATCGATCAGCAGATCAGTGAAACATATCGGCGCTTGAAGGAAGCAGAAGGAAAAGGCGATCCCACTATTTCGTACATCCAGCAGGTTCAGGCTTTGCAGCAGGAGAAGAAGGAGTTGAGAGGAGGCACGTTGGTGAAGGGGCAG
>JACQVJ010000304.1 GCA_016209805.1 Ignavibacteriota bacterium | reverse complement strand
CGGAGTGCCGGGAACGGTTGCCGGACTTCTTGCAGCACTCGATTCGTACGGAACAATGACGCGAGACGATGTGCTGAGCAATCCGATTGAGCTGGCTGAGAGAGGCTTTCACATCGGTGACGCCCTGGCTGCCTCGCTGTTAGAGTACCATTCGGAGTTGACGTTCTTTCCTTCGACGAGCAGAGTGTTCACGAACAACGGCGAGCCGTACCGGGCCGGAGAACTTTTCAAACAGCCCGCCCTCGCCCGCACCTTACAGGCAATTCGTGCGAATGGCATGAAGGGCTTTTATGGCGGAGAGGTTGCAGATCTGATTGTCGCAGAGATGAAGCGAAGTGGAGGCCTGATCACCGAAGATGATCTCCTCTTATACACAACGGTCGAGCGGCGACCCGTTGCTGGCACCTATCGAGGATTTGAGATTATCTCTGCGCCTCCTCCGTCTGCCGGCGGCATGGTTCTGATTGAAATGTTGAATCTGCTCGAGCCGTTTGATCTCCGGAGAACGAGAGCAGGGTCATATCAGACGCTTCATCTTCTTGTTGCAGCAGCCCAGCGCGCATATGCAGACCGGGCGAAATTCCCGGCGGACCCCGACTTCGTCAATGTACCCATCGAAACGCTCATTTCGAAGAGGCATGCTCTCGATCGACAGCCACCGATCGATCCACGCTTTGCGACATCCAGTGCGAGAATCTCATATGGTACAATTGATGTCGACCACGATGAAACGACGCATTATTGCGTCGCCGACAGTTTTGGCAATGTTGTGAGTGCAACCGTCACGCTGAATTCGCTGTACGGTTGCAAGCTTACGGTTGATGGCGCGGGCTTCCTGTTGAATAATGAGATGGGTGATTTCGTGATCAAGCCCGGCGAGTCGAACCAATTCGGACTTGTTGGAGGAGAGGCGAACACGATCGCGCCACACAAGCGGATGCTCAGCTCGATGACACCCACAATCGTACTCACAGAAGGGGAACCGTACTTGCTTCTCGGAGGGAGAGGTGGGGGGAGAATAACCACAGCTGTTGTGCAGGTGATAATGAATGTCGTCGATTTTGGGATGAATATTCAGGATGCAGTTGGAGCGTCTCGAATTCACCACCAATGGATGCCGGACACGGTCCTCTATGAGCCGGGCGGCCTTCCCGGAACGGTGATCGAAGGCCTCCGGGACATGGGATACAATCTTCAGGAGACGTCCACGTCAAATGCTCGTGTCCAGGCTATACTGATTGACCGACTGACGAGGTCCATGTACGGCGGCTCGGACCCACGTGAGCGCGGGATCGCATTGGGGTTTTGAACCCCTGCAATCACGATGAATTACTTCTTGCTACTCGATTCCGTAATGCCTATCTTTTTTAAGCTCGTTGGGGGATCCCTGCCGAGATCTTCACATCAGTCAATGGCAATTGACTTGCCGCTTCTGTGCGTTGCTACGGAGTAGAGTTTCTTTGATACGATTATCTTACCTCCTGTTTCTCCTCTGCGTGCTTTTTGCCGGGACCGCGCCGTTGTCTGCTCAGGATGTTACCATCAATGAGTTGTACAACTCCAGCGGTAACGATGAGTGGGTTGAGTTGTTGGTTGTAAGCGACAGCGTGGATTTGCGGGGGTGGAACCTGCGGGATTTCTCATCAGGCGGTGCGGCACAAAACCCGCTCGTGTTTACCACGAGTACACTTTGGTCGAACCTGCGCGCCGGAACGGTGATTGTGGTAGCCCGGCCGGAAAACACCTCTCTGGCGGAAGACTTCGATCCGTCCGATTATCTTCTCGTCATTAAGTCAAGCAACGGGATATACTTTTCGGGAACGGCGTTCCTCTTTGCCGGATCGAGTGACGCCATCCAGATCAGGACCACCGCCAACGTGCATGTCTTCGGGGTGTCATGGGGTGCCGCCAATGCATCGAGTATCCCCGATCCAAAAGTCCATTTCACGGGAAGTTCTTCCAGCGGGACGAGCATCTCATTCAATGAAGATTCTCTCCCCGAACTCCCGATACCGACAAACTGGACGATCAATAACTCGGCAATCACGCTCGGGACGGGTAACACGGCAACAAACGCTTCATGGCTTAACCAACTGCGATCGCGGGCGGACGGTTCAGGCACGGCCCGGATTCAACCCGACACGCTTAACGCCGGTGATGTTGGCAGTCTGGAAATCACCTACGGCCGGGATGCTCAGTTTTCGATCACCGCACTACGCGTGATCATCCCACCGGCGTTTATCTGGTCGCGTCAGGCATCCGATGTTACTTACACAAACATGACTGCGACACTGATTGTTAACGGGGATACGATAACGTTCGACGGTGTCACCTTCAGCGCGGATTCGACGATCATTACTTTGCTGAATGTTACTGCGCCCGATAGCACAGCGTTCTACCCCTTCCGTGTCCAGTCGCGGTCCACATCGTTTGGCAACGTGAATCCCGTTCCGATTGTAACTGTTTTTGGTCATGCGGCGCCAATCGCCAGCGTGAAAGGGAATGACTCATTGGGAATACCTCTTCGGCTGGGTGAGCTTGCAACAATCCGGGCGATCGTGACGGCTGGAAACCAATTTGGAGGCCCCTCGTACCTTCAGGACAACAGTGGTGGAATTGCGATCTTTGGCTCCTCGTTTTCCACTGTAGTGTCGATTGGTGATGAAGTTAATGTTAGCGGGGTCGTCAGTCCCTTCAACGGACTCTCTGAGTTGGTCAACCCTCGTCTTCATCAGGTGGTAACCACTGGAAATGTATTGGATCCTTTGACGGTGACATGTGCTCAGCTTTTCAACGATGGGGCAATGGGAGTCGAACTCTATGAAGGCCTTCTCGTCCGACTTAACTCGGTGAGTGTGGGGGACACGTTCGGCAACCCGATTGCAACCTGGGCTGTTTCAGGCGCGGGGACGAACTACAGGCTCTTTGACGCCACCGGTCACGTGGACATCCGAGTCGATAACGATGTGAATTTTGCCAACACCCCCGCACCGCAGGGCCTGTTCGATTTGATGGGGGTGGTTGGACAATTCAAACCTTCTTCACCTTTTATCGGTGGATACCAGGTTTTGCCACGGTTTGCGAGCGACATTTTCGCAACGGGTCCTATCATCGCCTCCTTCCCAGTGGAGACCGACATTCAGCCAACAGGTCTGACCGTCGCGTGGGAAACAATAAACATCGGTACCTCGTATGTTCGCTATGGCATTACACCCGCGCTGGAGCTGGGAGTTGTCGGAGATGACAGCCTCAAGCACAACCACAACGTAACACTGACGGCCCTGATCCCTGGCACAGTGTACTACATTAGAGCCTTTTCTGTCGCAGGCACCGACACCAGCTATGCTTCAACACTTGTCGCGAGTACGGCCTCGCCGCCACAAACAACCGGACAACGCAACGTTTACTTCAACAAGAGCGTGAATACAAGTCTCGCCTGGTTTGAACAAGCGCAGGGGAATCAGCATCTTCCTTCCAAGATCATTGCCCGGATTAACAACGCGCAGCGTTCAGTCGATGCAGCGCTCTACAGTCTTAGCGGGACTGTTGGGAGCGACATTGCCACCGCGTTGATCAACGCCAAGAATCGCGGGGTGAAGGTCCGCGTGATCGGCGAGTATGATAACAGAGGGACGTCTCCGTGGTCGACCCTGACAACCAATGGCATACCGGTGATCTTCGACCTGTACGGTGCAAACGACGGGTCGGGACTCCATCATAACAAGTTCTTTGTACTTGATTACCGAGGCGGTGCACCTGAAAGCGTGTGGGTGTTTACCGGATCATGGAACCCCACGGACCCCGGAACAACCAGTGACTATCAGAACGCCATTGAAATTCAAGATGTTGCGCTTGCGGGCGCGTATACACTTGAGTTCAATGAGATGTGGGGAAGCAACGGCGATGTACCGAACCCGAGTGTATCACGCTTCGGTGCCCGCAAGACGAACAACACTCCTCACAAGTTTGTGATTGGAGGAAGAAGTGTTGAAAGCTATTTCAGTCCGAGCGACAGGGTGACATCGAAGTTGCTGGCAGCGGTTAACGGAGCAGACCAGTCGGTTGGTTTTGCCCTCCTCACCCTTACTCGCTCTGACATCGCCAATGCATTAGTTGCAAAAAAGAACGCAGGCAAGGCAGTACGCGGCGTCCTGGACAACGGAACCGATGCAGGTTCGCAGTACAGCTTTCTGGTTTCAAACAATGTGGATGTGCTCCTCAAGACCGGCTCCGGCCTGCTCCACCACAAATACGCGATCATTGATGCGGAGAATCCCTACTGGAATTCCGTTACGATCACGGGTTCCCACAATTGGTCCAACAACGCTGAGAACTCGAATGACGAGAACACGCTGTTCGTCTATGATGGGAACATCACGAACCAGTACCTGCAGGAGTTCGCAGCGCGCTATTATCAGTTCGGTGGTACCGACACGATTCGCGTTGGAGTGGAATCTGCAGACGGTGATGTCCCCGGTTCGTTCTCACTCTCACAGAATTATCCGAACCCGTTCAATCCGTCTACAACAATACAGTTTGCACTCCCTGTTGCCGGCAAGGTGACGCTCAAGGTGTTCAACGTGATAGGGCAGGAAGTTGTAAGTCTACTCAATGAGCCAATGAATGCAGGAACATACCGCGTGCGATTCACTGCGGGCGGATTGGCAAGCGGCGTGTATTTTTATAGATTGGAAGCCGTTCCTTCTGGTGGCATAGGTCGTGCCTCGTTTCTTGAAACGAAGAAGTTCATTCTGTTGAAATAGTATCAGTGTTTTTCGTTCTTTTCATGATCGAATAGTACCAATTATCTGTCGAGGTTCCCGTGAAATCCATATTGGAATGTGCCAAGCGATTGATCGCGGTATCGAGTCTCTGCGCAGTGGGGGTAGTCTCTGTACATGCTCAGAACGGCGTCTCGGTCATCGATTCTCTCAATATTCACCATGGAGGCCCGGGGCCAAGTTATGGGTTCTACTATGCCTCTTGTTGGGGATACGTAGCGCCGGATGGTCATGAGTACGCGCTCATTGGATGTTATTCGGGAACATCCATTATTGATCTTGATGCTTCCCCGATTCGGGAGGTTGCGTACGTTCCCGGTGCCAATAGCGAGTGGAAGGAATTGAAGACATGGGGTCACTACGCGTATGCGGTAAGCGAAAACCCAACGATGGGTTTGCAGATCATCGATCTCAGCAATCTCCCCGACTCCGCACATCTTGTGACCTCGCTCTTCACGATTGGACCGAGGAATGTTTCCCAAAGCCATACGATAACAGTTGCGGATGGGTATCTCTACTTGAATGGAGGATCCTCCAATGGTACGACTATCTACAGCCTTTCGAATCCTGTAAGCCCAACATACCTTGGACAATATCAGCCGGAGTATGTTCATGATTGTTATGTTCGTAACGATACCTTGTTTGCGGCAGCGATCAACAATCAGAATGGTGGTGGCGTCTACATTGCCTCTGTTGTGAACAAAGCTACGCCGCAACAAATCGGTCACGTCACATATACAGGATCGAGTACTCACAACGCATGGGTCTCACCCGATGGCAGGTACCTGTATTCAACCGATGAGATATACTCACCTGCCAATCATAGTCTCAAGGTGTTTGACATAAGCAACCTCCCGTCCTTTACTCCGCTCACACCGCATACGTTCAACCCGGCGACCGTCATTCACAATGTTCATGGTCGCGGCAATTACGTGTATGTGGCGCACTATAAGTCCGGGGTTTTCGTGGGAGATGTGCACACTCCTGCAGCGGTCACCACCGCGGGCACATTCAATACATACAGAGGAGGAGGAGTCAGTTCGAGCTATGCCGGGTGTTGGGGTGTGTACCCATACTTTCCGTCGGGCCGATGGATTGCGTCCGATACACAAACCGGTCTCTACCTCCTCAGCTTCAATGGTCTGCAGCCGCGGATTCGCTCGCCTCTTCTCGCACCAGCCGATGGTGACACAATCGCCGAGGCTGCGGTTACGTCTTTCCAATGGCGGAGTGCCGCTTCTCAGGTCGAGGATCCTCATTACTATCAGCTGCATATCTGGGGATCAGGAGTGGACACGCTCATCAAGACGCGCGATACGTCACTCTCTGTAACTGCGCTACCGGGTTACGTGCTTGGTCAGAGTTATCGGTGGCATGTCTGGATTAAGGATGAGTACACAGCTGTTTCCAGCCAGGATACGTTTCAGTTTGTATATGGAACAAGCACAGTCGGCATAGGCCCGATGCCGAACACGCCTGCCACCTTCGTTCTCAAGCAGAACCATCCCAACCCATTCAATCCCAGCACGACAATTGAGTTCACTGTTCCCTTCAGTGGTCGAGTTACAATTGAGGTCTTCAATATTCTCGGACAGAAGGTAGCGACACTTGTGGACGATATTCGGCATGCAGGTGAACACCAGGTGAAGTTCTCTTCGACACAGTCCGGCCGTCCACTTCCAAGCGGATTATATCTCTACCGGATGACCGCCCCTGGAGGATTCACAGACACAAAGAAGATGATTCTACTGCAGTAACTTCCAGCGCGTTACAGAACCGTGTTCGTCACACATTTTTTTGAGGAGTTGTTATGCGCATTGTTTCCTATTTTTTGCTGTTACTTTGTACGACTATTGTTGCGCGTGCTCAATACACTCTAGATACGCTCCGGCACCTTAATATCGTTCCAGGCGGTGGTTACTCCGCGATTTGGGGTTACACTGCGCCTGACGGTAGGGAGTATGCCATCTTAGGTTGCATCGGAAGTAGCGGACGTCCGCCTGGCACGTCGATTATAGACATCACAGACAACAGCAATGTGCAGCAGGTGGCGTTTATCAGCGGCCCGGCCAGCACATGGCGGGAGATGAAGACATATCTTCATTATGCCTATGTAGTTACAGAAGCAGGAGGGGGGACTCAGATTATCGACCTCTCAGAACTTCCCGATACCGCTCGGCTCGTGAGATCATTTACCTATACGCAGGGATCCAAGAGCACATCCAGTTCTCATACAATTACGATTACCGATGGATTCATGTATCTGAATGGCTGCGCGGGCTGGGGAAGCAGAGACCAGCGAGGTATTGTGATGTTCGATCTCCGTAACGATCCCACCAACCCTCAATTTGTGGGGGAGTACAGTCCCGCGTATGTTCACGATTGTTATGTTCTGCGTGATACAGTCTACGCGGCAGCGATTTACGATACTGCCTCCGGAGGAGGAGTGTGGATTGCAGACCTGACCAACAAATCGAATCCGCAAACGATTGGCAGAATTCGTTACGCGGGTTCGGGCACACACAACGTTTGGGTGACCAAGGATCGGCGATATGCGATCACGACCGATGAAATTGGATCCATTAATCCGAAACAGCTTCAGTTTTGGGATATTGGTAACCTGCCGACGATACCAACGATCAGGACCGCGGCGTTTAGTGTGAACCCAGGTATCACTGTGCATAACGTGACGGTACGCGGTGATTTTGCTTACTCCGTCTGGTACAGCGGTCGTGGGATTCAGATTGTTGATATCACGAACCCGACTCTGCCTACGCTTGCGGCCGGGTACAACACTTCAACAAGTGCTCTCGCATGGGGAATCTATCCCTATTTTCCGTCCGGCAAGATTATCATGGGGGATGGCAATAACGGACTGTGGGTTTTCAGCTTCAGCGGATTGCAACCGAGGGTTCCGGTTTCACTGCTGGAACCTGGGAACGGCGATACGGTGGGGACACAATCTCCGCTGACCTTCCGATGGACCAAATCCGCGGACGTGAATAAGGATCCACACTATTATGAAGTCCGACTTACAGGTCCCGGCGTGGACACAACGTGGCGGTCAAACGACAGCATTACAACTTTCAGTAATGTTGGAGCTATGCAGGAGGGACAAACGTATTCATGGTATGTGGTGACTCGCGACGAATGGAACACAACGATGAGTCCTGACACTGCCGAGTTCGTCGTTGAAGGAGGGACGGGGGTTGCATCGATCACTGTCCTCTCTCCGAATGGAGGGGAGAGTTGGCAGTATAACACCTCACACAACATAACGTGGACTGCCAATCTTGTGGATACAGTGAATATCTCATTCAAGACATCTCCGACGTCGATGTGGACCTCCGTGGCTGAAGATATCCCTGCGCTTGCTGGTTTGTACGCCTGGACGTTGCCAAATGTTCCGACAAGCCAGGCAAGGGTAAGAGTTGTCGATAAGCTCAATGGGGCTGTGTTAGACTCGAGCAACGGTTTCTTCAATATTACAGTTCCTGCAATCAGCGTAGTCCCGGCGTCGCTTGATTTCGGCAACGTTAATACAGGCTCGACCAAGAAAGACACACTCAGAATTCACAACACGGGAACTGCATCGCTCACAGTGTCGAGCATTACCATCGACAGTGCGGGATTCAGCGTGTCTCGGACATCACTTAACATTGCAGCGGGCAGCTCGGATACAATCACCGTTGCGTTCTCCCCGACACAGGTGAGATCGTATCTGGCCACGATGACGCTTTCAAGTGATGCACCGACGACGCCAACAACGGTAGCCCTTTCGGGTGCAGGGCAGCCTCCAAGCTCGGTTGGAGAGAATGAACTTCCAACGGACTTTGCTCTTCGCCAGAATTATCCGAATCCCTTCAATCCCAGCACGGTGATCAGCTTCGACATTCCGGCCACCGTTCTGGTATCACTCAGGGTGTATAATCTCATCGGCCAGCAAGTTGCAGAACTTGTTAACGGGACGCGGGAGCCCGGGCGCTATCGGATCTCTTTCGAAACCACCAACCTTGCCAGCGGCGTCTACTTCTACCGGTTGCACGCCGGGTCGTTCACCGATACAAAGAGGATGATGCTGGTTCGTTAGACTCAGGTTCGTTTCGAGGATAGCGGGCAGCGTGGGCGACATCAGTGTTGCCCACGGCTGTTTTGTGGAGAGTGGTTGCTTTTCTACACCCCGTTTCTTATGTTGGCTTTCGATTGGCATGCAAGACGTTTGGGGAGAATCGTCCTGCATTTCTCATACCGACAGGATGATGAACCGTGAGAGAGACTGCTCATCGACACTTCACTGTAGCACGCAGAGCGAATTCATCATCGTGTCATTTCTCCGTCGTCCCTGTCAATACCTCAGCACGGTTCAATGCGCACCTACAATGTGGAAGAAATACGACGGTGTTTTTCAACTTCAACGGATTTCAATGAGATATTCGATGCCTTCG
>JACQVJ010000301.1 GCA_016209805.1 Ignavibacteriota bacterium | reverse complement strand
CCATCCACTCACATCTCTCAATCCAATCGTTCACGTCATTCTGCGCGACTTCACTGGCCACGGAGTTAAGAGACATCCAGAAAGCCACTCTCGCGTCCTGAAACTCCTTCAGTCTGAAAAGCGCACCACCAATTGTCTTCAAGCGGATCGCTTCAAGCCGGGGCTCTTCCAGACCCGGATCCAGGCTGCGTAGTGTCGTCAGGGCGTCATCCCATCTCTGCAATCGAGAGAGCGTTTTTCCCTTCAGGTAGACGGACAACCAGTTCGTAGCCGATTCCCGGATCAGAGAGTCAAGTATGGCAAGCCGAACAGTATCGTTCGTCGCAGAGAGAAAGTAGTGAAGGAACTTCTCTCTGCTTGAGGATTCTCGTGTCGCTTCGTTGCGAACGAGCGCCGCCTCGGTCAAACTTTCAGAGAGGTTGGCAATCGCTACCCGCTCGAAAAGCTGTCTGGCTCTTGCCAGGTTCCCTTCAGCCCAGAACGCCATGCCAATATTCAAGAACAGAGGAAGATACTGTGGGGGCTTCGAATCATGCAACAGAACAGTATCGAGTGCAGCGGTCAGGATGGCGAAGTCCTTTGCATACAGAGAACTGGAAAGATATCCGCTTAATGCGTCGTAGCCTCTTCCTTCCTGATACGATTGCTCATACAACTGTGCTGAGACTTTGAAGTCCCTTGCAGCGAATCTTTTTTGCGCCTCGATGTTGCGCGCAGCAAGTACCCGCGCGCAGACTTTCTGAAAGATGGGCGGACGGCGGAACAACACATCGATTGCGTCGCGATCTTCTTCGGCAACCGGTATGCGGGCGAGAAAGTTCTGCCATTCCGAGATCAATTCATCCAACGACCTTCCGTAAAACAATTCATAGTCGTTACTCCGATACAGCTGCACCATTTTGCGTATACCGTATCGATCGATGAGGTATCGACAGAATGAACCGGCCAGCACGTAGCTGACCGAAGACGATTGTGCAGCGAAGCCGGTAAAAAGCATCAGCGTCCTGATGTCCGGCGCGACGCCGAACCTCTGCATTGCGGCGGCATATTGGTGCAGTGTCCTGTTTCCCCAGTCCCACTCAATGGCCATTGCAAGACCTTCCACGAGCCCTGTGCTCAAACTCGCGCCGATTACCGGCAGCCCGAACGGCGCAGCAAGAACATGCACCAACTCATGTTTGAGGGTGGCATCGAGTGACTGTGTTGTACTATGGATTTCCCGTCGCCACGGCTTCGCAATGTTCGTCGTTCCTGTTCCGATCAATCGTTGTTTTACTTCGTTCGACGGATAAACATACGATGCGATTTTCTGGTCGAACGGGAGATTGAACACTTCAACTATTTGCCGAAGGCGAAACTCATGCTCGGCCGCAACCCATTTGATCTCCTCGTTCCCATACGATTCTCTTGAATAGTAAATAACAAAGTGCGGTGTCTCCGCTTTCTCTCTAAGCTCTCCCCGGATAAAGTCACTGTGAGATTCGAGCCCCAGCTCGCCCTTGTTGAAATAGATTAATCCAAACATTAGGAGGATGAAAAGAGAAACGTAGATTCTTGGAGGCTTTGTCAATGCGGCAAGCAGTTTGAGACCTTTGTCCGAAACGGAGTCATCGGGGGACGTTGTGTTCAGGACTATCATGCCCATCCACACAAAGACACCTGCAATGAGCAATGTGAAGAGTCGAAATACCACAAGCGTCCAACCGATCCCAAGCGCTTCATCGTACGTGAGTCCGGGAAAATAGCCGTAGAAGAAATTGTAGGAATAGACTGAAGGTGTGAAATACCCCAGAGCGGCAGCATACACAAGCGTCGCAACAACGAATGCAAAGAACGCTGACTTCGGAAATCGATAGTGGACAGCGCAGAAGAATCCGACCGCACAGGAGAATATTACACTCACAACCGGCAACAGGAAAAAGAACCCAAGGCCTTCGAGCAACGAACAATTCTTGACGAACATGGCGTTCGTCAGTATCACCACCAGTGGAATAATCAGAAGTACGAAGTTCAGCACGATGGAGTCCTTCACGCTGACGAATGCCGGGTGAACAGGCTTTTGCGATGATGGTTCGGAAAGGACGATGCCTCGCTTAACGACACCGATCGCTGTTACTCCGGCAACGATCGATGACAGCATGGCAAAGAACGCGGAGAATTCATACCCGAGATAATTCAACAATGGGATTTGCGTACACACGATGGAGAGAATCCCATATGTCAATGCAGGAAAAAGGAGGAGACGCGATCTGAGGAGGTTCATACACTCAGTTGTTCGACAGAGCGATCAGAATTCATCACCTGCTACTCTTTGAATGTCGGCACCGACGGACTGGAGTTTTGTCTCCATCGCCTCATACCCACGGTCGATGTGATAGATACGGAGGACTTCGGTGGTTCCTTCCGCAACGAGTCCAGCAAGAATAAGCGAAGCGGATGCGCGCAGATCAGTGGACATCACTTTTGCTCCGGTTAGTTGCGCAACACCCCGGACTACTGCAGCATTCTCCTTCATCTCGATATCGGCGCCAAGGCGGATCATCTCCGGCACATGTTTGAAACGATCAAGGTAGATTGTATCAGTAACAATTGATGTGCCTTTGGCAATGGACATCAATGCGATCCACTGTGCCTGCATGTCGGTTGGGAAGCCAGGGTAGATGGTCGCGGTAACGTCAACGGGCCTGATGGCCGAAGGAGCTTGAAGCTTCATACGGGAGGACTCCACGTTGATTGTGCAACCGGCATCCAGTAGCTTTGCGGTCAGCGCGGAGAGATGTTCAGGCTTGATCCGGTCCAGCGTGACCGAGCCGCCGGTAATTGCTGCGGCAACGAGGAACGTTCCTGCCTCAATTCTGTCAGGAATGGTATCGATGTCGGCTGGATGCAGGTCGTCCACTCCTTCAATCTCAAGCCGGTTGGTTCCGATCCCGTCGATCTTCGCCCCCATTTTCACAAGAAATCCTGAGAGCGCCTCGATTTCCGGCTCGATTGCCGCATTGTCGATCACCGAAGTTCCTTTGGCTAGCACGGCGGCCATCAGGACATTGCCCGTCGCGCCAACACTGGAGACATCAAAGTGGATTTGCGCGCCGGCAAGGCGCGTTGCTTTTGCGACGATGTATCCGCGTTCGAGCTTCACATCCGCTCCAAGCTTGCGGATTCCTTCGATGTGGAGGTTAACCGGTCGGGGACCCCATGCGCATCCCCCTGGCAGCGAAACCTTCGCGCGTCCATACCTCGCCACAAGCGGGCCCAGGACATAGATCGATGCACGCATCTTTTTTACATGCTCGTACGGCGCTACATGCTTGTTAACACCAGTAGTGTCGAGCGTCAGAACGTGATCCTTCAAATCGATCCTCATCCCCATCGACCTGAGAAGGCTCGACATTGTCGCAACGTCGCGGAGATCGGGTGTGTTGGAAAGGCGGAAGGTACCGCTTGCAAGCAATGCTGCCGGTATCAGCGCGAGCGTTGCGTTCTTCGCACCACTGATTGTGACCGTGCCGTTAAGCTTACGACCGCCGTTGATGATGAATTTGTCCACTTAGGGCCCTTGAATGAGACGAGCGTCCTGTCACACCACCGATTCTTGAGCAATTTCAAGAAAAAAGGAAGGAAAATCAAACGACGAGTGGCTTTGGCTTCGGGAGAGAGCAGGGTGGCAACTCAAGAATCCATAATCGCGTCAATCTCCCTTGTGGCGCCCTTCCTTCTTACTCTACACGATCATATCGGAAATCCCTTAACGGGGATCGCAAACTGTAGTCGTGTTTCTTGTCCTTGTTTGACATCTGAATTCGCCAAACATATTGACACTTATCTTCTCCTGTTCTATATTGGTACCGTTTATAGTTTGACCTTACGACTCACGTAAGGAGTCCCGCTCTTTTTCTCCTCCATCGGGTGTGAGCGTGCGAATGCCCCATCAGACTTTCTTGTTGGGGGGGATCTTTTCTGCGTTTAGGCCACACCTGAACCACCGGTCAGCAGTCATCTCACCAGTACATTCTGTCGACACCAATCAGTTCTCCCTATTGGAGCATCAAGTCCTTTTGCTGAAGAGTTGCTTTTCAAATCTCTGCCATCACTGTAATGAGGCGCTCGCATGATGGTTCTGACAACATCAACATTGGTTAAGTAGCTCTGCCTTGTTTCACAAATTCCTCTGGAGGGTATCATGAAGAGAATCTTGTTTACAGCCGCTTGCATGATGATGGTTAGCGGGATGGGGTGGGGGCAGACGAACCCAACAGCACAGTCTCTCCCGTACTTGCAAGACTTCAGCGCGCTCGCCCATTCGTCCACAACGTATCCAGACGGGTGGCAAGGATGGAGTCTTGCCACCTCATCCTCAACTTCCTTCAGGGTTACCGCTCCAACGGCTGACGAGATCCTGCGAGCAAGTAGTTCTGCCTCGACAACCGCTACGGGAGTGCACAATTACAATGGCAAGATTGGTATTCTTGGTGGTGGCTCCACTACGACCGATCCGGCCTTGTGTCTTGCATTGACTACCAGTGGCTTGAGCAACATCGCAGCAAGGTTCGACATCATGACAATACGGAATCCCTACAACGGCACTACGAACACGAGGATTAATCAGGTCGACCTCCAATATCGAGTGGGGGCAAGCGGAGACTTCACTTCCGTTAGAGGGTTGGCCAACGGTATTTACGAGAGCAACACAACAACGCAAACTGGATCGGGCGTTACGACTCCACAGAACCTGCAGACTGTGACGCTCTCGCTGCCGTCTGCTTGCGACGACAACGCGACGGTTCAGCTTTGTTGGGCGCACCGCGATGTTAGTGGCAGCGGAAGCAGGCCGAGTTTTGCTGTTGACAATATCATCGTTGGTACTGGACCCGTGGTTACAGCACATCCATCCAATCAGACTGTTTGTATCGGAAACGAGGCGAGCTTTTCGTCATCGGCAAGCGGTGGACCGACGCCTGCCGTGCGATGGCAGCTAAGCACGAACGGCGGAGCAGATTGGGATGATCTTATCGGTGAGACGAGTACAACTCTGAGCTTCACTGCAACTCTATCGGTGAGCGGCAATCAATACCGCTCTATCTTCACAAACACATTTGGAAGTGACACAACAGGCGGAGCTACGTTGACGGTAAATTCTATTCCCGCTACACCTGGAGCTATCACAGGCAGCACCGGTGTGAATGTCGGAGCGACAGGCGTGAGTTACTCAATCGATCCGGTAGCGGGTACCACTTCTTATGCATGGTCGGTTCCCGCTGATGCTTTGGTCGCATCAGGACAGGGATCGACATCAATAGCCGTGGATTGGGGAAGTACGTCGGGTGATGTTGGCGTTACGGCAACCAACACGTGTGGTACGAGCAGTGGCAGTTCACTTGCCGTAACCGTGACACAGATCCTCGGCACCATCTCCGGCACAGTAAGCCGGGCGGGTGGAAACGGTCTTGCAAACGTGATCGTGAAACTGCTCGACAATGCGATGCTGCCGATTACAGACGTGGCGACCGATGCAACCGGCACCTACATCTTCGGTGACTTGGCGGTTGCGGACTACAACATCATGGTTGTGGAGCCGCTTGGGTATCTGGCCGATGCAAACCCGAAGCCAGCCGTGGTTGCTACTACAACGCCCGTTGATGTGGACTTCACGCTCACGCAGGTGGTTGTTTCAAACAACGCTCAAAAACGCCCGTACTGGAAGCATCAATTTGACGCGCACATCAAAGGGAGGGGAAGGTACGATGAAACCGCTGCTCAGCTGCAGAGTTACATCGATGCCGTGCAGCAACATTACACTCCCCACTTTGATATCTTTGCGTCCGCGCTCACCTTCGTCGATTGGCAGGATGCGTTGAGCAAAGATAGAGATCTTCCTCCTTACATTGATAAGGCTATGCAGGAACTTGCTGCATTAGTTCTCAATATGGCATCATTAAAGCTGGGCCAATATACAACTGTCACAGATGACGGCAGGACAGCAGGCGAGGTGCTGACCTATGTCTCCCTTCTGTTTACTGATCCTGATGTCACACGGCGTGATTACGATAAGGTACGACACCTTGCAAAGAAGGTGAACGATCAGAAACGCATCAATGCCAGCGAGGTTCCTCCGAGCTCGCTTCTGTACAAGAACACGGGCGGCTTCGACTGGATGTTTGGCGTGCCTGAGGACTTTGCTCTGCACGCGAACTACCCCAACCCTTTCAATACAAAAACAGTTATTGAATTTCGAATCCCGAGTTTGGACCTGCCTGCCCCGACGCTGTCGGGGCCTGCCGGACAGGCAGGGTTCGTGACACTCAAGGTTTTTGACTTGCTCGGTCGTGAAGTCGCCACACTTGTAAACGAGAACAAAGAGCCTGGTTCGTATCGCGTTGAATTCGACGCGGGGCAATTAGCAAGCGGAGTGTATTTCTATCGCCTAATCGCTGGAGACTTTGTCCAAACGAAGAAGCTTATGTTGCTGAGGTAAGGCACAGAGGGGTGATGGAGTAGTGG
>JACQVJ010000307.1 GCA_016209805.1 Ignavibacteriota bacterium | reverse complement strand
GTTGCCAAACTGGGCGAAGTAATCATCAGAAGAGTAGCTCCACACGCCATCGTACAGGAGTCCTCCCTGCCAGGTCGGGACGAAGTTGGATCTCGATCCAAGAATTCCTTTGTAATCGTACGAGCCCGCGCCGAACATCAGAACGAATCTCAATGGATTACCTGGATCCCAGTTCTCATAGGCATACTTCAAGAAATCCCTCACTGCGGTTATGTCCGGAAGACCACCGCCAAACTCGTTGTAGATGTGGTTCACATCCACTACCATTGTGCTAAGATCACCGAACTGGGGCTGCACACGGTGTGCCTTCAAACGATTCGCCGCCGATGCAAACTCCTGAGACGTAATGATTACAAAGTCGATGTGTCCGGTGAATCCGCGCAGGTTCTGGATTGGAACTCCAACGATGCCGATCGGCACCTTCCACGCACCAGGCGCCGCCGCACAGTACTCAGAAACTCCTCCCGCGCGTTCTAAGGCCCGGAAGGACATCGATGTCGTTGAAACCCTTGCAACATTATTATGAGACGTGACATTGAAAATCCAGGGAACCGACGTGAAAGAACCAAGACGATATTCCACTACCGCTGCTGTGTCCGAGGAGCGGAAACGGAGAAAGTTGTTCACCGAATTGAAGTTCCTCGGATATACCACTTCAACCCAATCGATCCAGCCTGATGCTCCAACGCTCGCCGAGCTGAATGCAAAATTGAGCTGACTGATACTGTTGGTAAGTGATACATTTGCCGAAACACTGAATGTGCCCCACTGAGCATAACCAAAATCACTCCCGTACGACACCGTTGTCAACGTGTGAGAACCTATGGCCGTCCCGCTTTCGCTCACGGTAAAGCGTGGGACAGGCTCGGAGCGTGCAACAAGTGCGTAGCGATAGTTGATGGATTGATTCGGAATAAGGCCCGGAAGAGGCAGAATATGCGTGAACGATCCACCCGGATTCAGCAATTGACCAAGCCACTCTTTACCGGAGCTGATCAGATTAACTTTCTCCTCTTCAACGAATGCAATGTCCGGAAACCGATCCGGGATAACGCCGGGAGGATCAGTGAGCGATGGTTGAACTTGCATCCGTTTCCCCTGCGTAGCGCCTCCGAATGTAAGCCAGTAATAATTGACCTCCGAATAGAGGTTGATGTAATGTCTCATCGTCCTCGCCACACTGTCGTACACTCCTCCTCGAACTCCCTTCCCGTAAAACAATACATAATCGTTCGCATCAAACCGGCCATCGGCTTCGCCTTCAACGTAAATCGCATTCTCCACGAGATCAATCGGCCGAGAGGCCTGAACGTTTTCTGGCAACATCCTTCCGCCGTTGCCATAGATCTTTAACGTCCTTGGGTCAACGCCGGAGAGGTTGATCCCTGCAGATGCAAAGAACTGGGCGCTCAGGAAGTACATACCTTCCTCCGCAACCGTCAGTTTATACCATGTTCCATTCGCGAGAACGCTCGGCGCTCCGGTGATCTTCGAGGGAGTACGGGGATCACCAAACTTCCACGAACGCGCCACATTATAATTGAGGAGCGTATTTCTGAATGGTACATCATCGTCATTCCTGATTCTCGGCCCGGCCGGAGAGCCATAGACGACCTCAATCACGATCCGGCTATATCTGCGCAGCGTCTTGCTTGCTGGATTGTACTGTAGCGGGAAAACAAGCACGCTCCCAAGAATCATGCTGCGGTTTTTGCCGTACGTAGTCAGTTCGGCTACAGTACCGGGAAGAAATTCGTGGCGGGAGTATTGGGCGGCATCCTCTTCGTAGCCTTTCACATCGATGAAGTCATCTCGCAGATGCAGTGTTGGAATTGGTACACACAAGACGTCGGGAATATCCTCGTAGTCTGCAGCAATCACCTGTACCGCGCTCCCGGTTTCCGAGGGTAAGCCGAGCGGAAAACTCCTGTATCGTAAATCGGGACTGCCTGCATTGTCGCGGGTGGATCGCGATGCCGATCCCTCGAAATCGAAAAGCGTGTATGGAACATTGCGTTCGAGAATCGTGCGGGGGGGAGTGTATTGAGGTCTGTACTCGAAAACAAGAGATGTTTCACTCGACTGCAGAATCGTAACCTCTCCTTCAGAATGCTGGGCATGGAGCGGAAGAGCCGTGGCGTAAACCAATGCCGTGAAAGTCGACGCACAGACGATGCATCGTCGAAACGTATGTCCGCAAAGATGTTCTTTCATGATCGGATAAAAAAACCGAACGTCGCTTGTTCACAGCAACATCCGGCGGCAAAAAAAATTGGAGCTACCGCCATGTATTGCCCTGTTCGTTAAAAGGTCCCCCAGTTCACCTTATCCATCGCACCAACACTCAAGAGATCGAAAGAATTCCTGAACCCAATCTCTTGAACGAACCTTTACCGAACAGCTCTATAGGCTGCACTCCATCCTATTGTCGTGAAGATTACTTGCACAAAATATAGAGATTGGGACTCTCATTGTCAAGACAATTTTCCCGGCGATACTTCACGTTTGTCACGCAGCGTTGCTTCAGCGCGCGCACTGTCTCCCAAACCCGTTTTGTTGATTCTCAAACGGATAAGTGTTAAATTTGAATACTTTGTACTCGCAGTTTTCTTTCCGTTTTACATCCGGGTCGGCATGGCGAAACCATTAAAGGTGTTGTTTGTCTCCAGTGAGGTTGAGCCTTTCGCCAAAACCGGAGGACTTGCCGATGTGTCCGGATCCCTGCCTCAAGCCATCAAGCAGTTCGACCATGAAATCCGGATCGTGCTGCCACGTTATGGAAGCATCAAGGAAACTACGGCCAAGATCCATGACAT
>JACQVJ010000299.1 GCA_016209805.1 Ignavibacteriota bacterium | reverse complement strand
GCTCCCGCACGATGAGGTCTACATTGAGACTACCGACTACCGTGTGATCGGTGATGCCATCCGTGTGCTCAAGATTCGCGGCGCGCCTGCAATCGGTGTGGCGGCAGCGTATTCGGTGGTGCTTGCAGTGCATGATCCGAAGATCACATCCTTGCAGGATCTGAATACGGAGTTTTACGCTGCAATAAACTTTCTGTCTCAGACACGGCCGACCGCGGTGAGTTTGTTCGTTGCCCTTGACAGAATGCGGCATCTGTACGAACAGGTAAGTCACAATAGCATCCTCGGATCGCAGTTTCATTTGCTTGCAGAAGCACGATTGATACAACATGAGGATATTGAGTCTTGCAGGAAGATCGGGGAATATGGAGCGGCACTGATCTCTCCCAAATCGACAATCCTTACTCACTGCAACACAGGGGGACTGGCAACGTCGGGGATTGGAACGGCACAAGGGATCATTACCACCGCTGCACAAGAGGGGAAGATCCAGCGCGTCTATGCTGATGAAACTCGTCCGCTTTTTCAGGGAGCCCGCCTGACAACGCTTGAGCTGATGAAGGAGAACATCGACGTTGTGCTTATCACGGACGGCACTGCCGGCATGTTAATGCAGCGTCGTGAGATTGATGCCGTTGTTGTTGGGGCGGACAGGGTTGCGGCAAACGGTGATGTTGCAAACAAGATCGGTACCTACCAGCTCGCTGTCCTCGCAGAACGTCACATGATTCCTTTTTATGTTGCCGCGCCCACCGCAACCATAGATTTCGGGACGAAGACCGGCAAGGACATACCGATTGAGGAACGCGACCCTGCTGAGATCACTCATGTTGCGGGAATTCGCATTGCAGCAGAAGGCGTGTCGGTATTTGCCCCCGCGTTCGATATTACGCCGAACCAGTTGGTCACGGGGATTGTTACAGAAGTAGGCGTGTTGAAACCACCTTACAACGAATCAATTGGGAAACTTAGACCGCAACAGCTGAGGACGGCTGAGGCAGCATCGTGATTGTCAAGACGGAGGCGATAGTTCTGAGATCGATGAAGTACCGCGAGACCAGCAAGATCGTCCGCCTCTATACACGTCGGTATGGAAAAATCTCGGTTATCGCCAAGGGAGCCCGCGATTCGAAGAACAGATTCGGTTCCGCCCTTGAGCCGATGAATTATGTCTCAACGGTAGTATACAAGAAAGACAATCGCGACCTCCATCTGCTCTCTCAGTGTGATATGGTAAGGCCATTCCGTTTGCTGTCCGAGGATATGGAGCGAATGTCGGCTGCAATGGCGGTGATTGAACTTATTGATGCCGTGACGCATTCAGAAGAGGAAAACGAGCCCCTGTTTACTCTTGTTCTTCGCGTTCTTGAGGCAATTAACAATGCAACAAAAAACAGCATCACTGCGTTATATTTCTTTGAGATGCGACTATCGGAGATTCTGGGATTCCGACCAAACTTCCAGCGATGTAGCGTTTGTTCAGGCCGCATTGACCTGGAGTTGTTAGTGGGGGAACATCAGGAGATGCAGGTAGGTCCCACGGGAATCCTCTGCAAGGCGTGTGAGCAGCGAGGCATCGGCTCGCGTACCATTTCGTTGTCCGGGGTAAGTGTGTTGCAGCAGCTACAGGAATCAGACGATCTCGACGAAGTCATGCGAATCTCAATCGATGCGAGAGTAGGAGGCGAGGTTGGGAGCGCACTCCGGCAACATCTTCACAGTCATGTGGATGGGTTGCGTAGACTCAAATCTGAAAAGGTGTTTGCGACAATTTCATGAGTCAAATAGTGGGTTGAGAGAATTGTATAATCAGGAGGGAGTAATCATGTCAAGAAAATCTGTGTTTGCGGCACTGGCGTTGATCAGCATCGGTATCATTCTCGGTGCCGTGTTGGTATCCAACTTCAGTGGCGGTGTTGACCTTGGATTTGCGGGTGGGAGTGGCGATGTGAAGCTTGGTGGGCCAACACCCATAACAAACGCAAACCTTGATCTGAAGGCGTCCAGTGATCGATTTGTTGCTATCGCCAAGGCTGTCACGCCAACGGTCGTTGCCATCACCGTGACGAGTTCGGCAAAAGGAGGGGAGCGAAGTGCCCCGCGCGATTTCTTTCACTTCTTCGGTCCGGATTTTAAGATGCCGGAGCCTGAGAGATCCCAGGGTGCCGGGTCGGGTGTGATTATCACGCCGGACGGATACATTGCAACCAACAACCATGTCGTCGAGGGGGCTGATAAGGATGGGATCGAGGTTGTGTTGCAAGACAAGGTACGCTACAAAGCACAGCTCATCGGGACGGATCCGACGACCGACCTCGCGGTCATCAAGGTTGACGCAAAGGACTTGTCAGTGGCTGCGTTGGGGAATTCCGATGAGTGCCAGGTTGGTGAATGGGTGCTCGCCATTGGCAACCCGCTTGGTCTCACATCCACCGTTACTGCCGGCATCATCAGTGCCATTGGGAGGAACATCAGAATAATCAATGATTCGTATGGTATCGAGAACTTCATCCAGACAGATGCTGCTATCAATCCGGGGAAAAGCGGCGGTGCCCTTGTGAATATGAATGGAG
>JACQVJ010000037.1 GCA_016209805.1 Ignavibacteriota bacterium | reverse complement strand
TTTCTTCGCCGCCTCCTGGAGATTTCGCAGCGTCGTACGATGATCTTCGTATGAGCCATGAGAAAAATTCAGGCGGGTAACGCTAACACCTGATTGGATCAGTTGGACGAGCATTTCGACGGAGCTTGTCGACGGCCCGAGTGTTGCAACAATCTTCGTGTTGCCCTGCTTCGATCTGAACATCGTGTCTGCTTTTGGTCCCGTCATCATACGATCGTACCGGGCGATCTGATTGTGCCTTTCAGTCGGTCACACAAAGCGGGAAGAACAACGCCGGAAGCGCCTTCCAAAAACTCGTCTGCAAGATCTGACAGCGCGGTCCGTTCCGTGTTGACCTCGACAAGGTATGCCCCACTTCGTTTCGCAATCAGTGGAAGGGAGGCCGCTGGATAGACGACACCCGATGTACCGATAGAGAGGAATACATCGGCAGATTCGGCTGCGCGCGCAGATTGTTTCCATTGATCCTCTGGAATCAGCTCGCCAAACCAGGCGACATCCGGCCGCACAAGACCGTCACACGAAAGCCCCTCATACTTCTTTTCGCAGCGGGGTGCTCCCGCCTGGATCGTTACCTCGTCGTTTGCAAATATGCTTCCGCATTTCATACAGTAGTTTCGCTCGATGTTTCCATGCAGCTCTAAGACCGTCTTACTTCCCGCACGACGATGGAGATTGTCGATATTCTGCGTGACAAGTACGAACTGCTCGAACATTTCTTCCATCCGCGCGAGAGCAACATGACCTGCGTTGGGTTGAATCGAAGCGATGATTTTCTTCCTGTGAGCATACCATTCCCATACGAGTTGCGGGTTCTTCATGAAGGCATCCACAGTTGCCAACTCTTCCGGCTTGAAGCGAGACCAAATACCATCATTCCCCCTGAATGTCGGCACACCGCTCTCAGCGGAGACTCCGGCTCCTGTGAGCGCCACGATCCGCCTTGCCTCTATGAGTCGCTCCATCAATCGATTGGAAAATTTCATACTCATCGTCCTGGCTCCAGTCGAAGGCGATCCCATGATGCTCGGGAAACATAAGCACTGTCCATATGCGAAGTGCGGTAACCACCATTCAGCCACAGTTGCGTCTGGTCCGAGTAATGCTTGTGAAAAACCTGTCCCGATTGACCGGAGGGGATAACCACACGCGCCTCGTACGGTCGCGCCATATCGACAATGTGACGGAACGATGCACCAACGGTCACTGCGAACGGGTCGTTTTGGCTGTACTCGCCGCTTACAAGCGCAGTCGGCCCGCCGCCATAGGGGAATGGTCCTATGTTGAAAATCTTGTCGAGTGGCTTCCGCAATCCAAACGGATGCTGCAGCGCAACCATGTGCATCTCACCCCACTGCCAGTTCTTTAAGTCGCCACCAAACCGGCCCTTGAGCAGTGCAATTGCCTCTCTCATACTCCTTCGGATGATTTCGTTCTTTGTCTCAGAATGATCGGTTCTCACATCATCAAACCAATCGGACGACTCCATTTGCACAAGCCTCATGATCACCCGGATTGGAATGTTTGCAAGCAACACGTAATCATGCAACAGCTCCTCCCCCAACTCATCTTGAAGGGTGTTCGACACGAGTCGAACAAAGAACTGCTGGAAGATGCTGGTGGCAATATCTTCTGTCTCAAAAAAGAAATTCCAATTGCGTAAGTATTCAAGTACAAGTGATTCTTCGGGGATGTCCAGAGCGCTATCGGCACAAGCTTCAAGTATGAATGGTGTAAGCTCTTTGGCATAGATGGAGAACTTGTCATTCTGCAACAACTCAAAATCAGTGACGGAAAAGAGCTCATTCTTGCCGAGAACTTCTCTAAGCCTCTGGACCCGAGATGGTGGCTCCCACAACTCCGAGATACGATACGGATAGGAGTCGTCCACGATTTTGTTGTTTGCTGTTGCTATGAATCCGTCCGGTGGGTTATAGGAGTGAGGGAGTTTCTCAAACGGTACAAATCCTTTCCACTCCGCTTCCTTTTCCCAGCCCGGAAGAGGCAGCATGCCATTCTGCACGCCTCTGATTGGCAGCAACACACCGCAGTAGTAGCCGATGTTTCCTTGCGTGTCGCCGTAGATGAAGTTCTGCCCCGGGCCCGTAAAGGCGCGGACGCCGGCCCGAAATTCTTTCCAGTCCTTCGCGCGGTTGATCTTGTTGAACGCGTCAAGTTGATCGCTGATTTCAAAGCCGGTCCATCGCATGCTTGCAACAAATGGATAGTGTGTGTGCTTCAGGGGTGTTCTGATGTCGGTGACGATCGGGCCATGGTGCGTCGAGCGGATTGTAACGGTCTCAGCGGAATCATCCTTGACGCGTATTTCTTCCGTACTGTATGTGATTGAATGCCATCGACTATCATACCAATATCTGGTCGTGTCGGATGAATCAATCCTCTCAATATAGAAGTCCGCATCATCCGCCATTACGTTTGTCATCCCCCAGGCAATATGCGCATTCCGACCTGCAACGACTCCCGGAACGCCGGGGACGGACATTCCACTCACGAAGTAACCTGGAGCGACTGCCTGTACTTCGAACCATTTGGATGGGTTTTGCAGGCGCAGATGTGTATCGTTCGCAAGAATGACGTTCTTCGAGATCGACTTGGCGGGCCCGACCACCCAGGCATTGCTCCCCCCCATCATGGCGGGGAACCCCATGAAGTCTCGGAACTTCCGAGTCGTCTCCTGCAATCCCGACCCCAACTCTGCGAATTGACGCCACTCGGTCGATTCGACAATTGGCGGTATGTTTGCGGGATAGGATGGGAAGATATTCTGCGCCTTCTCCCTGCCAACCCGCGTTACTATAGCTCCCAGCGTGAGATCAGACCACCATGAGAGGTTCAACTCCCAAGCCATAAGTCTTCCGATGATAATGCTGTGGACCGGAGTCCAGGTCTCCGGCTCGTAACCAAGCAGATCAAACTCGACGGGGTACCTTCCCCTATGGGAGCCAATGAATGCGTTCACCCCTTCAGCATACCAAACAAGCCGGTTCCGCGACTCCTCGGCGATCGCATGCTCGATCTCCTCCGAGACCCGCCTGATGCCAATAATCCTAAACATCCTGTCAAACGGCACCGTCACCTCACCAAACAGCTCAGAGAGTCTTCCCTCCCCAACACGACGGGCAACATCCATTTGCCATAACCGATCCTGCGCATGGACGTAGCCCCACGCAAACATGAGGTCGTGTTCGTTTGCAGCCTCAATCCGCGGAACACCAAACTCGTCCCGTGACACGGTGACGGATTCAACGAGACCAACAAGCTTGAGGGACCCGGAATAGTCGGGAAAAGACTTTCGGACCTGGAAACGAAGGAAGAGGAAAGCGGCAGCCCCGATAAGAATCAACACACCCAGCATACCGACGAGAAACTTCGCCCTATTGCTCAACAACCGCTCCGTTTCGGAAAATAAGAAAGTCCACCGTTTAAGATGGACTTTAATATATCGAATAGGGTCTACTGTTGCAATGCAGCTGATTACAAGCGATACGAGAAGGTGAGAATGAAATTATTTGTTGTGATTTTTTCATCAACGCGAGACGTGCGATCGTAGTTCACACGGAAGGTTTTCCACCAGCCGCGTGCATAACCGATATCCAGCATAGTCGAAGGGCTCAGCAAAATGCCGAGGCCACCTGTAACGTACTTCTGGTCGAAGCTCGAAGGATCTCCCTGGAAGGGTGAGGGGTTATACATGAACCCACCACGAATGCGGACGCCGTACTCCCGGATATCGTACTCTGCGCCCGCCCTCCAGTTCGCTGTTGCGCGGAAAATTTCCTTGATGTCCTGGTTCAACGCGATAACCTCCGGGTTCGCGTTTGAGAATTCAAGCTGTGTCCAATCTGTAAACTCTAGATCACCCGCAAGCATAAGGTCCCGAATGATGAACGATACTCCGCCACTGAACACCCAGGGAGTGAGAACGTCGTATTCACCGGATCCAATACTCTCAAAGGGTCCATCCTGCGGGTAGACGTCTCCATTGTCGAAGTAACTCCGAGCGATCGTGCTGAAGTTCTCAGTAATACGAAACGACGTGGGGGTCTTTACAGCAATCCCAAGTCTGAATCGATCGGGAACCCTGTAGAGAAGCCCAAGCTTTCCGTTCACGCCGCTGATATCGCTTCGTACGTTGTCTTCAATCGTCAACTCGTCAAAATCGAAGGGGAATGCACTGTAAATCCCGGCGTTGTCCTGCTCGCGATAGCTTCTATCATACTTGTACGAGCCAGAGAGGAATGTGAGTGTTGCACCAACTGAGAGGTTCTTGGCAATATCAAGCGCACCGGCAACTGAATAGTTGTTGATCCCACCACCCTCGATAACGTTTCCCAGCTGCGTAACACGATCACGAATGGGACTGTCGAACCTGCCGGTTATAGTGTCCAGATTGGCAAGGTATAACTGGTAGGCAAGGTTGCCGGAGAGATCGGATGGATACAACGCACCGTCCCGGGCATACGTTTGAATTATGCTGCTTCCCAGATTGAACCCGTCGAATGAGAGCCCGGAGGTGAAATTATTATTGCGAGTGAAGCCGAGAGCGAGAACCAGACTGCCTCGTCGCACGGGAACAGGATACACAAACCCGAGAGAATTCAGGCTGGTGGCGTTGTTCGTGTACGATTGCAATCCCCCGAAGAACGTGCTCTGATCTTTATTGTTCAAATGGGAAACCCCGAGAGAGAATTCTCCGTGTTCAAGCTGCGCAAGACCTGCAGGGTTCCAG
>JACQVJ010000303.1 GCA_016209805.1 Ignavibacteriota bacterium | reverse complement strand
CGCAATGGACCGCGCCGCCCGGACCGCAGTGTCCTCCGTGGCTGCTCCCTTTACTTCAATCTCAACGAACTTCGTTGCACCCTCGCCATCAAGAACGATCATCTTGGAGAGGCAGACGAGAAGGTACTCGAGTGCCTCATAGAATTTCTGGAAGGCCGCCGAGGTGGGATCATTCAGCTCCTTGTTTCCCGCCATGCCGTTCGCGAGGATCAAGACCATGTCGTTCGTGCTCGTGTCACCGTCAACGGTGATGCGATTGAACGACCGATCGGTGGCGCGTTTCAGAGCATGCGTGAGCAACTCGGATGAGATGTTCGCATCCGTTGTGATGAAGGCAAGCATCGTGGCCATGTTCGGTGCAATCATGCCTGAGCCTTTCGCCATTCCGCCGAGTGTTACCTCCACACCATCGATCGACACCCGCACCGCGAGCTCTTTGGCAAACGTATCCGTGGTCATGATTCCTTCCGCCGCGAAAAGATGGCCGTCGACACCGAGCGATGCCACCAGGCGCGGAATGCCGTCGGTGATCTTGTCCATTGGAAGATACTGACCAATTACGCCCGTCGAAGAAACAAGCACTTCATTGGCCTTCACCCCTGTGTGTCGTGCAACAGTTTCGACCATCGTCCATGCATCGTTGAGGCCTCGCTCGCCGGTGCACGCATTTGCGTTCCCGCTGTTCACGAGGATCGCCCTGAATGACGTCGACCGTTTCAGCTGCTGCTTGCAGACGAGCACAGGAGCTGCCTGCACTTTGCTCGTGGTGAAGACCCCAGCAGCTCTCGCCGGTGTCTCGGAGAGAATCAGCGCAAGGTCCTTCTTCGCCTTCTTGATGCCACCATGTACGCCGGATGCCGTGAAGCCTTTTGGTCCCGTCACACCACACGGACATTCGTTAAACATGTTGCAACTCCTTTCCGATGAGTCCTGTTGTTTCAGGGAGACCGAGCATGATGTTCATGTTCTGTATCGCCTGACCAGCAGCACCTTTGACCAGATTGTCGATCGTCGATATGATGATGATCTGGTTTGTCCGATGCTCGATCGTGAACGCAATGTCACAGAAGTTCGTATATGCAACATCTTTGATCTCGGGGATGGACTTTCGGAGTCTGATGAACGGCGCATCGCCATAGAAACTGTCATATGCTGCAAGCAGTTCCTGTTCAGTAGATGACGCTGCCAGATCTGCATGGATTGTTGTGTAGATTCCGCGCGTCAACGGTACAAGATGCGGAACGAACGAAAGTCCGATCCTCTCGCCGGTGGCGTGCTCCAGCACCGACTGGATTTCCGGGATGTGTTGATGCTTCGTGACTTTGTATGCCCGGATATTTTCGCTCACCTCGGCAAAACTCATTTCCACCGACGCCGCCCGGCCGGCACCAGAGACACCGGAAAGCGAATTGATAACGATTCCTTTTGATAAGATGAGACCTTTCTTCAGCAGCGGGAGCAACGGCAGGATCGCACTTGTTGGATAGCATCCAGGATTTGCAACAAGATGGGCAGAGGCGATCTGTTCATTGTTCAGCTCGGGGAGTCCGTACACCGCCTCGCCTAACAGTCTCGAAGCCGTGTGTTTGCGCCCGTAGAACTTCTCATACAAGTCCTCGTCACGAAGACGGAAGTCACCGCCGAGGTCAATCACGCGGTCCACACCATCCACAAGCTGCGGGACAACATTCATCCCCTCTCCTGATGGCAACGCCACGAACGCAACATCCAGTCCGTCCAGGACTTCGGCCTTGAAGGCCTCGAATGTCAGATCAATCACACCCGAGAGCGCCGGATACACCTCGTCCACCCTTTTTCCGGCGGATCCACCTGCGATGACTTTCGCGATGGCCACATCCGAACGTGCGGATAGCAGCCGCATCAGCTCGGCACCGCTGTACCCTGAAGCGCCAACAATCCCAACCTGAATCATGAGCCTCTACACATGAACCACGGAACGGAGATTTGTGCATAAATATACAGTCTCATGTATTTATATGCAAGACTTTTCTTTGCACGAGGGAAGAAAGAATGTGGTTCGAAGGAAGACGAATTCCCGGCAGAACAGGGAGGCAAACGCATTACCAAGAGACAAAGAAGGGAGGCATGGCCTCCCTCTCGATCTTTGGAAGAAAGGTATATCGTAGGGCTCTATCTAGTAT
>JACQVJ010000298.1 GCA_016209805.1 Ignavibacteriota bacterium | reverse complement strand
TCACAACGTTGAGCTTGTGTAAATCGAGCTTCATTGTGTCGGGTTCCTGCACAAGCAGGCCGCCGGGGACGCTCTTCACGTCGAGAATGTTCTGTGTGCGGAGGTCGATCGAGGTGCGCATGATGCGGCGGTCCTTTTTCTTTTTCAAGAATTCTAACGCACTTGTGTCGTAGTCAGGCGCAACGATTACCTCGGTGAAGATCTCGTTGATTTTTTGTGCCGCCTCCATATCGAGAGGACGGTTCGTCGCAACGATACCGCCAAATGCCGAGGTTGGGTCCGTTGCGAGCGCTTTGGTATACGCTCCAAGAACCGTGTTGCCGCACCCGACTCCGCATGGATTCGTGTGTTTGATGATCGCAACTGCAGGCTCGTCAAACTCTGTTACGAGGGATGCGGCAGCTGCAATGTCAAGAATGTTGTTGTACGAGAGTTCTTTTCCGTGCAGTTGTTGGAACGCCGAGCCGAAGTTGCCGTAGAGTGCAGCATGTTGATGCGGGTTCTCTCCGTACCGTAGGTTCATTTCTTTCTGCATTGTTACGTGGAACGTTCGGGGGAGACTCTCCCGTTCTTCGCCGATGCGATCCATGTATGCGGCAATTGCGGTGTCGTATGTAGCAGTATGGTGAAATACCTCCCGCGCCAGCGCGAAGCACGTCGATTCGGAAATGGCGTTCGTTGTTTGCAGCTCATCGAGTATGGAAGCATACTGGTTCGGATTTACTATGACAGCCTTGTGTTTGAAATTCTTGGCTGCTGCGCGGATCATGGCAGGTCCCCCAATGTCGATCTCCTCGGTTGCCTCGTCCAGCGAGACGTCCTCACGTGCAACTGTCTGTTCGAAAGGATAAAGGTTTACGACCACCATGTCAATTGGCTCAATGCCATGCTCCTCCAGCTGGCGCTTGTGCTGTTCATTATCCGCGACGGCCAGCAATCCTCCATGGATTTTAGGATGCAGTGTTTTGACGCGCCCATCAAGGATTTCCGGAAAATGCGTGATTTCTGAGACGGTGCGGACGTTGACACCGGCATCACGAAGAACTGCGTACGTTCCTCCGGTGGAGATTATTTCGACATTCATTGCGCACAGCGCTTTTGCGAATTCGGTGAGACCGCGTTTGTCAGAAACACTGATGAGCGCGCGGCGGATGAGGGGCAAGATCTCTCCTAATAATGGACAGCGACATCGTTGTCGGTGATTTCAACATTCCCTTCGGCGAACATGCGTATCGCCTCGGGGTACAACTCATGCTCGATCTTCAGCACTTTTGCGGCGAGCGATTCAGAGCTGTCGTCGGGTGACACCGGTATCCGCCTCTGAAGTATGATCCGACCATGGTCGTATTGCTCGTCAACAACATGCACGGTTGCTCCCGAAAAGCGTTCTCTCGCCGCGATTACGGCTTCATGCACATGCATACCGTACATGCCCTGTCCGCCGTATCGTGGGAGCAATGCGGGATGGATGTTGATGATGCGATTCCGGTATGCCTCGATGATACGCTGGTGGAGCCGCTTCATGTAGCCGGCGAGCACAATAAAGTTGGCGCTGTGCTTGCGGAGAGTGGCCAGTAGGTAATCGACAAATGCTGTCTCGCTCGCGAACGCCTTCTCACTCAGATGTTCGGCCGGCACTCCAGAACTTCGGGCGATTTCAAGGATGCCCGCCCTTGCGTTGTTGCTGACCACGAGACAGATCCGGGCACCGGGTATCCTCCCCTGCTGAATCGCATCGAGAATTGCCTGGAAGTTCGAACCTCTTCCCGACCCGAATACAGCAATATCTAAGGTGCGACCCAACGTGTTAGCTTGAGCAATTTCTGTGAAAAAAGGTAAAACTATTTTGAAACAGAGTCAACAAAACCAAAAAGCCGATCATCAACGAACAGCCGCTTCGAGAAACTCCATCGCACCTGCGTCTGCATCAACTCGCACCTTCAACCCGATGGGGAGCGTCACCTTAAGCGGGATGTGACCGAACGGAAGGTTGGCCAGGAACGGCTTGGCAAGACGCTTGGCCGATTCGGCAAGAACCTCTTCCACGGTAAGGGAAGGCTTCGATGAATCCTTCGGCAAGCAATCGGTGAATTGTCCTGCGATAATGGCGCTCACCTTGTCGAGCACGGCGGCATTCCGCAGATGCGTTAGCATCCTGTCGATGCGATACGGCTCTTCGTCGATCTCCTCGATGCACAGCACTGATCCTCTCATATCCGGCAAGAAATGTGTCCCCATGAGCGTCGTCATCATGGAGAGATTCCCGCCAATGAGGCGGCCGACGGCTCTCCCTCCATGAAGTGAGATCAGTGATGAGGATGCGGGAAAGGCGACCTTTCCGATCTTCGTCGTCGATGATACAAGTATCCAGAACATCTCTTCGGTGAATGGGTCGATGGTGTTCGCCATTTCCACGCCGAGCATGGGGCCATGAAATGTGATAAGGCCACACCGTCGCAGGAGCGCAAGCTGCAAAGCCGTAATGTCGCTGAACCCAACGAGGATTTTTGGATTGCGTGCGACAAGTCGATAGTTGATCCACGACAGGAGCCGGGAAGTTCCATAACCTCCACGGATGCAAACGACAGCCTTGACGCGGGTATCCGTGAACATTCCCTGAAGGTCACTGAGACGATCGGCATCATCGCCTGCGAGGTAACCGTGCACTTTCCCGACGTGATCCCCCACCCTGACCGAGTAACCAAGTCGTTCAAGGTATCGAACTCCCGATTCGATTCGCGACGAATCTGCAATCGAACTCGCGGGAGACACTACACCTATGAGATCTCCTTTGTTCAGCTTTCCGGGTTTGACCGTTATCATTCATTTCGAATGAAGTGTTGGAAAAGATAAGAACCAGTTGCCGGAATTCAAAACAATCGGTCCGGAAAATGTTGAAAAACTCATCGTTTCTCATTTCTGAGTCCACTATTCCTAATTGTGAAAACATCCATTCCTGGTTTGATAACGCTCCCATAGGTACCGCTGAAAAAGACAACATCAAAGCAGTCCTTCAGGATTTGGCTTGCGAATCGGTGTTAAACGCCAGCACGAAATTCAATGCAGAACACTTTACGATCCCGAATGTTGGCACGGCACTTGGCTGCTATCAATTATTGCTGAATGCAAGCAGGACAACTGTCTTATTGCTGTTTGGTTTTCCCTACCCGTTCTTCTCACGTATCAATCGATTCATTCTCTAACTGCTCTTAGTTCAGAAAGGACTAACCATCATGAAGCACATTGTAGTATTTGTGTTGGCAGCGCTGGTCTTCAGTGTGATTGTAGCGCCTGAAACTGCGCTCGCACAACGGACAGCCATCAGAGTGGAGGCGATGGACATTCACCGGCTCCACGAAATGGGACTGCCCAACCCAAACAATTGGGATAACGTCTCATCAGGACTCACCTCAGTCGGTATCGGAAACCTGGTATGGCTGTCGGGGTGGGACATCACAGGTGACACAACATGGAAAACCGGCCCCAACTACCTCTGGGAGCTTGCCACCAAGCCCGGAGCTTCAACTGCAACGCTCGACAGCTCCACGACACAGTGGACCACATTCCGTCCGGATATCGAAGGACTCTACGCGATTCGGCTGACCATTGCCGGGAAAGACACAACAGTTACTCTCTCTGCAGGAAGATTTATGGGAACCGATCGACACAACCTTGCCGGTGCACCGCTGCATTGCGGTGCGTGTCACTCCGGTGGAGCGCAGTTCCAGAGCTGGAAGAACTCCGGACACGCAAAGATATTCGAGAACGGCATGAACGGTGTGAATGGTGCCGGGTGGGGGGCGAACTGCTTCAAGTGCCATACAGCGGGATTCAATCTTGGAACGACCGCGGCCAACGGCGGCTTCGATGATGTTGCCGCGACGCTTGGGTTCATCGATTCGCAATGGAAGCCATGGCGTCCGGGACTGTACGATTCACTACTGACGACAGACAAGAAGATGCTTACCCTGGTCGCCGGTATCAGTTGCGAGAACTGTCACGGTGCCAAAAACCCCACACACTTTGGTCTCGGCACTCAGCCCAAGACGATGGACGCAGGTGTATGCGGTCAGTGTCACAACGAGCCGTGGCGTCATAACCGCTTTGTGCAGTGGGAGTTTTCCCCTCATAGCGAATCAATCTGGTCGAATAGCTTCCGCAGTTCAGGGGCTAATCCAATATCAAACTACAATCTGAGCGCGTGCGTACGTTGCCATGATGGGCAGGCGTATGTCAATTTCATAAAGGGTATTCCGTTTGACAACAGAACATCGACGGGTTACAGTGCGATCAAACACACAAAGATCACCTGCCAGACCTGTCATGATCCACATTCTGGAGGTCTCCGGTCGGCACCGACAACCTCAGATACACTGGGCAATGGATACAACTACTCAAGCATGAACCTCGGTGAGGGGAAGACATGCTTTAACTGCCATAAGTATCGTCGCAATGAGTCAACATACGTCAGTACTGCACTCAGTTCGCACTGGGGTCCTCACTATCGTGGAGCCGCTGATGTATTCCTCGGCAAGAACGGACATACATTTGGTGCAACGATACCAAGCAGCATTGCTCACCAGCTCGTCGAGAAAACCTGTGTAGGATGCCACATGTCGGCAACACCCGACACAGGCACTGTCGCACGGGACAAGATCGGCATGCACACCTGGAAGATGTCGTACGAGTACGCACCAGGTCAGCACGTGGACAACGTCACAGGCTGCGCGAGTTGCCACACCGGCATTGCCCGGTTTGATGACATCATTGCCGCCTTCGATTATGATGGTGACGGGACGATAGAGTCGTTTATTGGAGAAGTACATGGCCTGTCCGACAAGCTGGCAATGGCTCTCCCACCCTATGGCACCACAGATGTTAATTGGGCACTTATTGCAGCGAGCCCGGATTCAGTGCAGTTGAAGAAGGCGTACTGGAATTACCTCTACGTGAAGTACGATGGAAGCTATGGCGTTCACAACCCGAAGTATGTTGTAGGCCTGCTGCAGAAATCGGTCACGACGCTCACCGGTGTTGAATTCAAGAACGGTGAAGGAGTTCCGGCCGAGTTCGCACTGCATCAGAACTATCCGAATCCTTTCAACCCATCAACCAGGATCTCCTTTGCATTGCCGAAGCAGGAGAATGCAAGGCTTCAGATCTTTGACATGCTTGGCAGGCTCGTGAACACACTCGTTGATGAGAACCTGGACGCGGGCACATACGATGTCACCTGGAACGGAACAGACCGGACCGGTGCTTCCGTTGCCAGCGGAGTGTATCTGTACAGGCTGGAGACGAGCTCGTTTGCATCTGTGAGGAAGATGTTGCTCGTCAAATAGTGCTATTTGAACTCTCACAAGTCATTGTGTGCACGCGGGCAGTTGGGAGCTCAATCCTGTTGCTGTCGGATTGAGCTCCTCGCGTGCCTCTCGAGGATACGCGTATGGACAATCAGGAAAAACAATTGCAGGCGGAGAGGATGGCGGATCTCACGTTCGCTCTCCTTGAGCAGTGTCAGATCAAACAGGAGAGGATCGCCTCCAGCCTTCAACTCACTGTTGCAGAGTTCAAGTTGCTGCGTTCATTCAGGAGCGATCTCGTTGTCACTGCCGGTGAGCTGGCAAAACGAATGAAGCTCTCAAGCAGTCGGTTGACGAGGATTCTCGACGGATTGGTTGCAAAAGGACTCGCCCGAAGGGATGTTGGCTCCTCGGACCGGCGGGTGATGGAAGTTGTATTGACGAAAAGAGGAACCGACATTCAGAATCAGCTCAATGCGACCTTCCTGCGAACGCACGAGGATATTCTTGATTTGTTGCCAGACGGAGCCGGCGATTCTGTGTTGCTGGCAATGGAGAAGCTCCGCGATGCAATGAATGAGTGGGTGAAAGATTAGGATTTTTTTTGAACGGATGGTTGCTACTGACAGAAATGAACTACAACAACCAAACGCCGGGGGTTTTCAATTACTGTTTCACCCCGGCTTGAATACACCAGACAAGAAAGGAAATACCAGTGAAAAGAAAACAAGTGCTTTTTTCGGCGTTGATGTTGGTGCTTGTTCCGGCTGTTGTGCTTGCACAAGCCAACTTCAACAACAGTCTCCATAAAACCAGAAACGGAAAGCCATTCTGGTATAACTCGGCGAATGGGGGGTTCGAGACATTTACCAACGTTCCCATGTCCTCGCTGGGATGCGTGGAATGTCATGGCCCGACCGATGCGGACGGTCAGCCGTATCCCGCCAACTATTCTCCCAATTGCATTGATTGCCACCCATCGAATTCCGCCTTCAATCCCGACTCGATCAAGGTCACCCAGTGCTACGGTTGCCATGGACGTCAGGCAACGGAAGCAAATCAACTGGGGTATAACGACGTACATCGATCGCGTGGAATGAAATGCTGGGCATGCCACACATCGAACGATATCCACGGCACGACGGCAACACCTAACTCAATGCTCGAACCGGGCGCGATAGAAGTCGATTGCGACGACTGCCACACAACTGCAGGAGGAACCTTGCCGGACCATACGGCGTGGGATCCAGCTTCTCATAATGGAAAGATTCATTGTACATCATGCCACGCGAGAACGGTTATCAGTTGTTACAACTGCCACTTCGAGAGCCAGGTTCAAGCTCATGTGAAGCGGGCAAAGCAACCGATCCATGGGTTTGTGATGCTCGCAAACCGTTCGAAGGATGGCAAGGTCTATCCGATGACATTCCAATCCCTTACATACCAGGGGAATGCATTCGCGGCATTCGGCCCGTTCACGTCTCACACAATCACCGACTCCGGCCGCGTCTGCCTCGACTGCCATGTCAATTTCGGCGGACAGATTCAGGCGATCCAGCAATACAATCAGACTGGGCAAATGAAATTTGCGACGTGGAATTCCACGGACAGTACGCTCTCATGGCTGCGTGGCATCGTTCCCATGCCGTCCGATTACCAGCGAGCGTTCAAGATGGACTTCATCACGTACATGGGCAACCCGAGCGATCCTCCAAGTCCGTCAAAAAACTGGGTCTCTATCGGCAAGGAGGCATGGGATGGTCATCAGATGTTCTTTGCCACGCCGTTGACGAAAGTGCAAATGGCGAAATTAGGGTTCGATACAACGCAGACCACAGCCGTGCCGGGTGAGGGAATGCCGGGCGAGTTCAAACTGCATCAGAATTTCCCAAACCCATTCAACCCCACGACAGAGGTGGAGTTTCACCTTCCCGCTTCCGACGTGGTTTCGTTGAAGGTATATAACCTGCTTGGGGCAGAAGTGAAGACCATTCTCGGCAACGAGAGCCTCGATGCTGGCACACATACGATAAAGTTCAATGCCGAGGAACTTTCCAGCGGGATCTATCTCTATCGCTTGACAACTTCACGGTTCAATGCAACGCGCAAGATGGTACTCCTCAAGTGACACTCGGTTGTTCTCTCCATGATGCGAGGCGCGACAGAATGAGTCGCGCCTCATCTGTTTCAGTTGCTGTCATTCGTTCCATCGGTTCACTGATTTTCATCATTCCTCCCAATTTCGTATCTTTGCATCCGTTCTGAATCTGGAGATCCGGTGAATGCAAGGTTCCCTGCCCGTCCGACGGCGTGCGCTAAGAGTTGCAAGTGCTTCCGCCATTCTCGTTTTCGCTTTCCTCCTGTACGGAGTTGAGCAGCTGCCCATCTGGCCGGCAGAGTTAGTGCACTCGCCTCATGTCATTCAAACAGGAGAGGAGCTTGTATATGAAGTGACATGGACGCTCTTCAAGCTCGGCCAGATCCGTCTTAAGACTGTGCGATCTACCGTCGAGAATGGAGAGGTGCGCTACACGTGTGTTGCATTCATTGATTCGTATCGAGGTCTTCCCTTTATCGACTTCCATTCGATCTCGTCCACGTTCATGGATTCAACGCTGTACTCCATTGAGTCCCACTCGATTGAAAACAGGAAGGGTGAATGGTGGAAACGAATCTACCGGTTTGACAAATCGGCAAGGCTTTTCATCACTGAGCATGATTGGCTGAAAGACCTCAAATCGGAGCCATACAAACCACCGTCGTTCGATACACTGAGAATAGCATGGGAGAAGTTTCAGGACGGAATCTCATTGTTCTATTACGCGCGGGCGCACGTCCATGAGAAAAAATCCGTGGCAGTTCCGACCATAGTGAACGGGAAACCTGGCCGGACGCTCTTCTACTTCACAGGATCGAAGAAAATAGAGACGATCGATTCAGTGCCGGATCCAATTCGTGTTGTTGAGTTGGAGGGAAAAGCAGAATTCGAGGGAGTGTTCGGATTGACGGGCGATTTCAAGGGCTGGTTTACGGATGACGAAGCTGCCGTTCCAGTCCGCGCACAAATGAAGGTAATACTCGGCAATATCAATATTGAGCTGATTGGATGGGACCGGAAGGGCTGGAGCCCACCACAGGAACCTTGATTCTCTCTGGCGTTCGACGTACATTGAACACAAGTTTTTCTGCTCGAGACGGGTGTACGGTTCGCAGAGAGGTGAATGAGCGATCGATGAATGCTCTAGAGCTTGTATGATCAAGGCAGTTCTCTGCACCGCGCTCCTGCACGGCGGCGTGTGTTCAGCACAAGTTGATATCTCCAATACTCCCGACGCTGCCACACAGAGCGTTTCCCTGGATTCACTTGTCCTGCCTCTCGCACAGCAAGATTCAATCACAGCGACTCAACACGGGGAATATCTCCCTGAATGGTACGACATGTTCGCTCGTATTCCCGGGGATTGGAGTCGGTTTGTGAGCATGAATTTCCGGGAAGAGAGGATTCCCGGGATCCTTGCTCTTGGTGTGCTTACTGCTGCGCTTATTGCCTCGGACGATGCGTCGTGGCGCACATCCAATGATTTCTATAGAAGCTCTGACCGTGTCCGGTCGTTGAGCGACCTCTTCGTGAACATGGGAGACGGGGCTGTTCATCTGGGAATGGCAGGTGCTTTTGCTATCTACGGATTCTCGGCGACCGACAGGCGGGCACTCCGCACCGCGAGTCAGATTACCGAGGTTGTCTTTGCGTGTGGAACAATGGTGCAACTGATCAAACATATCACCGGCCGAGAACGGCCCGAACGCGCCACGCAGAAACGCGGGGCCTGGCACACCGTTCCGAACCAGATTGATTATCACAGGCACATGCCCAACTACGATGCGTTTCCGTCCGGACATATTGCGACTGCATTTGCAACAGTTACTGTGGTTGTGGAAAATTATCCTGAAGTGAAATGGCTGAGACCGGTGGGTTACACTCTTGTGGGTTTGATTGGTGCTGGGCTCGTCAATAAAGGGTGGCACTGGTACAGCGATTTTCCGCTTGGGCTCGTCCTCGGGTATCAGTTTGGTATGATCGCGGCTCATCCAGACGGTATTGAAGTTTCCACGACAGATGCCGCTGATGCAGCACGCCTGACTCTCGTTCCTGCCGCAACCAGCAACGGCGCAGGAGTGACCGTGGCATTTCGGTTTTGATACTATTCGATGGAGGTTGAATGTGAGGAGTTGTTCTTCAGTAGGAAAGAAAGCTGTCTACTCAATTACTATCACGATGCTTGCGTTTGGCGTCGGTCTTGCAGGCGACGATACGCTTCGGGTGGCGATGCAGGACTCGGTGGCAATGCGCATCGATAGCCCAAGCGATTCTCAGTCGCTCATCTCAACACCCACGCCGAAACTGAAGTGGTACACCATGTTCGAGCGTATCCCCGGCGATTGGGCCACATGGTGGAACACGACTTTCCGTGAAGACAAAATCCCGGCCATGCTTGCCGTTACAGCGCTCACGGCAGCAACCATCGTGACCGATCAGCCGACGTGGGACGTTTCCGACTATTGGTACAAGCGATCTCGTGTTGTGAAGGACGTCAGTGACGTGTTTGTGTATCTTGGCGACGGAAAGCCACAGTTCGGGCTTGCAGCAGCGTATGGACTCTACGGCTGGTTGGCGAACGACGAACGCGCGTTACTCACTGCAAGCCAAATCACGGAGGTGATTCTGGCATGTGGAACCGTTATTCAAGTTATGAAGCACATTACCGGTCGCGAAAGCCCATTTGTTTCAACACGAACCAATGGGCGCTGGGTCTTCTTTCCGAACCAGATCGAATACCACAAGAAGGTTCCCCACTACGATGCCTATCCGTCGGGCCACATCGCCACAGCGCTCGCAACGCTTACTGTTGTGCTGGAGAACTATCCGGAGCTCAAACCATGGTTGCAGCCGATCGGGTACTTCGTGGTAGGTATGATTGGTGTTGGAATGATGACATCGGGCATTCACTGGTGGAGTGATTACCCGCTCGGCCTCGTGCTTGGGTATCAGTTCGGTATGATCGCCTCGCACCCCGAGGGTCTTGAAGTGGCAAAGTCCCCTGACGATGCAACGCCGAAGCTCAGCCTCTCACCTTCCATTTCGCCCATTAGCAAGGGGCTCAGGGTGTCTCTTCAGTTTTGAGCTTCCTTCCTTTATGTTTCTGAACCGGACACGAGGTAAGGGAACCCGCGCAGAAACCTCTGCGTTGCATGATACTCTCTCTTCATTCGATAACGCGCCTTTTCAAGTTCCATCCGCAGATTGTCCAGCTCGTGCTTCAGACGTCTCGGGAT
>JACQVJ010000297.1 GCA_016209805.1 Ignavibacteriota bacterium | reverse complement strand
TTCAACGTGCGTGGCGAGCCGATTGTGTGCAGACCCATTGAAGCATACAAATGCCTCATGCGCACGAATATGGATTATTTGGTGATGGGAAGTTTTCTCATTTCCAAGACTGAACAGAAGGCACTTGAGCACGATACCGACTGGATGAAGGAGTTCGAACTTGACTGACAAAATCAACGCTTCGCGGAAAGAAGTACGAAAATTCGGGATCATGTTTGCGGTGATTTGTGCGATCATCGGCGGCTACCTCCTCTATAAGGGTGCGGATGCATGGCGGTGGCTTGCGGTGGGGTCTGCCTTCTTCCTTGGAACCGGACTGGTCGGTTATCCGCTCCTCAAGCCCATCTATATCGGTTGGATGAAATTCGCTTTTGTCCTTGGCTGGGTCAACACGAGAATACTTCTCGGCCTTTTCTTCTATCTTGTATTAACTTCGGTCGGGCTGGTCTTGAGACTTTTGGGGAAGGATCTGCTCAATCTGAAGTTCGATCGCTCGTCTACCACATATTGGGTGAAGAAAGAGCGTGCGGCGTTTGATCCGAAGCGCTACGAGCGCTTGTTCTAGTTCGTCAACTGGAAGTATTGTATCCGAGTTTGAAATTCGTTTGATTACATCTACTCATTGATCGAGAGGTCAGAACACATGGCAAGAACTAGCAAGTTTGCAATAGTCGGGGAGTTGTGGGCGTTCATGAAGGTGCGCAAGAAGTGGTGGCTCGGCCCGATTGTCTTCATGCTTTTGATGCTTGGCATGCTGCTCGTCTTTACGCAGGGTTCAGCGCTGGCTCCATTCATTTACACCCTCTTCTAACCGGCGGCCGTCACCGCACGTATCGAGCCGGAAGTGTCTTGGACGCGTCCGGCTCTCTTATTGTCACAAGAATCCATTCTCTTTGTACCACCTGTACGCGGCGAGGATTGTCTGATCGAACGGTGTTCGTTGGAACCCAAGTTCTCGCTCTGCCTTCTCTGACGAAAACCAGATTTTCTTTCCGGCTCCCGAGACCAGGTCGGGGGTGATGGGAGGTTCTGCTCCAATCAGAATGCACCCTTTTTCGATCACCGTTGCGGCGACTCGAAGCAAAGGGATGGAAAGTTTGCCAATCGGTTTGCGTCCACCAACCAGAGTTGCCGTGCGTTGGAAGATTTCTTTGTGCGTAAGATTCTCACCGCCAAGAATGTAACGCTCCCCTGAACGGCCTATCTCGGCTGCACTGATGTGCCCCCGCACTACATCCTGGACATAAACAATGTTCATCCCTCCCTCAATGTAAAAAGGAACTCTCCCTTTTTTCACATCCCTGACGAGTTGCCCTCCATGAAGATGGATATCACGCTCACCGATGACGACCGTTGGGTTCACCACTGCAGCCCACAGGCCCCGCCGTACACCTTTGAACACTTCACGTTCGGCGAGGTGTTTCGTGAATTTGTATCCGGTCGTTGCGGGCCAGTTGAAGGGTGTCTCTTCAGTTGCAAGTTTATCTTCCGGGCAATACCCGATCGCAGCGATCGAGCTGGTGTGGACAAGCTTTTGAATACCCGATGCAATGGCAGCAGCAACGACATTTTGCGTCCCGATAACATTCACACGAAACTGCTCTTCGCGAATACCTCTCTTGAACGACACTATTGCTGCAGTATGGAACACAGTGTCGCATCCCTTCATCGCTTCTCTTAACGACTCGAGGTTGAGAATGTCGCCGATCCGGTGCTTGACTTTGATGCCTTTGATCGCTCTCAGGTCAGAATTCTCACGGCGCAGGATTGTGACGTTTGCTCCCCGTCTCACCAGCTCCGCTGCAAGGTTCGATCCGATGAATCCGGTGCCGCCAGTAATGAGGACATTCTTCATTCCGGGGTGGACGCTACGCGCTTTAGAAACGCAAGAAGTTTTTCATTGAAGAAAACCGCGTTCTCAATATTGCTCATATGTGCCGCGCCGGGGATGAGGTACAGCTCTGACCTCGCAATTCGTTCATGCAGTGCTTGAGCTGCAGAGGGTGGCGTTGTGATGTCGTGCTCGCCGACGAGAATCATGGTGGGCAGGTTGATGTGTGAGAGCGAGTTGGTCGTGTCCGTCCGTGCCGCAAGGGCGAGAAGGGTTCCCGCGATACTGAGTGGGGGAGTTCTCTGAATGATCTTGCGGATCTTCTCTACAGCTTCAGGATTCTTGTCAAACGTCTCCTTCGCAAATACGGCTTTCACAAAACCGTCGGCGAATTGTGCAGAGCCATTCTTTTTTGCGGCGACCATGCTCGAAAAGCGCTTAAGTTTTGTTTCATCGGAGTCGGCCTCACTTCGAGTATCGCACAACACCACGCCCCGGAATCTTTCTGGATTTCGTTCCAGCGCGCGTAAAACAATGTATCCTCCCATGGACAAGCCGACGATTACGGTTTTCCAAATGTTCAGATGGTCGAGGAGTGCGATCAGATCGTCAACGTGGTGCTCAATAGTGAACTGACCGTCTCCGATAAAACTCATCCCGTGTCCTCGAATATCGTAGGCGGTTGCACGATAAAGCTTTCCGACCTCGTCGAGCTGTGGTTTCCACATCTCATGACTGAATGGAAAACCGTGCACAAAGACAACGGGGATGGATGAGGGATTGCCGATGTCCACATAGTGGATTGTCGCATCGTTGATGGTTGCTACCATTGTATCATCTCAAGAATGGGTCGATGAAATGAAGTGGGTTGGATAATATGAGCCAGTGCTGTGTGGTTGTGCCGATACTATATCCATTTCCCAAAACATTAGCAAGGTATAGTCGTTGACCCTCATGATAGTCTTTCGTATATTGACGTACACAATTATTTCATTCTGGAGAACATGATGGAGACAATCCTCTCATACATTGATCAGAACAAAGAACGCTACCTCTCGGAACTCACGGAACTTCTTGCCATTCCAAGTGTCAGCACAAAGAAGGAACACACAGTCGATATTCGTCGCTGCGCAGAATGGGTTGCAGACCATATGCGTACCGTTGGCCTGGAAAACGTACAGATCTTCCCCACGGATGGGCATCCTGTTGTGTATGCGGATTGGCTAAAGGCGCCGGGAAAACCGACTGTGCTTCTCTATGGTCATTACGATGTGCAGCCCCCGGAACCCGTGGAGCTCTGGACGTCACCTCCGTTTGAGGCGACAGTCCGTGGCGGCAATCTCTATGCACGTGGCTCTGCAGACGACAAAGGACAGGTGTTCATCCACCTCAAGAGCATTGAAGCCTACTTGAAAAGCACGGGTTCGCTTCCCGTGAATTTGAAGCTGATCATAGAAGGCGAGGAGGAGATCGGCAGTCAGCATCTTGATCCCTTTGTGAAGGAACACAAGGATTTGTTGAAAGCCGACCTGGTAGTGATCTCCGATTCCTCAATGTTTGCGAAGGGTGTCCCGTCCATTTGCTACGGATTGCGCGGCATTACCTACATGCAGGTCGATCTTGTCGGACCAAACAAGGATCTTCACTCCGGTTCGTTTGGGGGGAGTGTCCACAATCCGGTGCAGGCCCTTTCAGAAATCATCGCTCAGATGCACGACAAGAAAGGAAGGGTTACGATTCCGGGGTTCTATAAAGACGTCCGCCCGCTGACAAAAAAGGAGCGGAAAGCATTCAAGGAGCTCCCATGGGACGATAAGAAATATGCGAGAGGGTTGGGAGTGAAGAAGCTCTATGGCGAAAAGGGCTTTTCCACGCTGGAGCGATTATGGGCGCGTCCGACACTTGAGTGCAACGGCATTTGGGGAGGATTTACCGGTGAAGGTGCAAAGACGGTGCTCCCTTCGAAAGCATCGGCGAAGATTTCCATGCGCCTCGTACCTGACCAATCTTCGGACAAGGTTGCAAGGTTGTTCGAGAAACATATCAAGAGGAT
>JACQVJ010000308.1 GCA_016209805.1 Ignavibacteriota bacterium | reverse complement strand
GGTTCAGAGACCGCGGTGAGACTGCGCTTGGCGATGAGTTGAAACGTCTCGATCCCTATACATACACACTCGAGGGATTACGGAACAGGATCATGAAACTCGTGGACAAGTATGATAAAGATTGAGGACTACGCATCCGTTGTTGGACAGGCAACGATCGACGAGTTGTTCGCGCTCGCAAGGCACCTCGAAGGGAAAGATATCCAGAATATCAACTCCACAGCGGTCGGCGGCGGTGTGGCCGAAATCCTGACTCGCATGATACCGTTGCTGAAGGAGCTTGGCGTACATGCGCGGTGGGACGTCATCAAGGGGAACGAGAAATTCTTTGTCACGACAAAAAAATTCCACAACGGACTTCATGGCGTGCCTGTCGAAATCAGCGATGAGGAGCTTGAAGACTTCCTCGAGGTGAATCGGGAGAATGCAAAGGAGATGAACTTCGGCGACATCGTCTTTGTGCACGATCCACAGCCAATCGCATTGATCGATGTGCGAGAGACACTCGGACGGAGCTGGATCTGGCGATGCCATATCGACTTCTCCCGTCCGGTGGAAAGGGTGTGGGAGTTTCTTGAGCGGTACATCAAGAAATATGACACCGCTGTCTTCTCGGCACCGGCATTCGCGCGACGACTGCCGATCAAGCAGGTGCTCATCTCTCCCTCCATCGATCCGTTGAGTGACAAGAACAAAGAGTTGTCCAGTGATGTGGTCGATGAAGTGTTCAATCGATTCGGCATCGATCGGTCACGGCCTGTGATCACTCAGATTTCGCGATTCGATTATCTGAAGGACCCTGTCGGCGTGATCAAGGCATACAGGCTGGCGAAGAAGCGCGTCGATATGCAACTTGTGCTCGCAGGAGGCGGAGCGACAGACGACCCGGAGGGCGCGATAGTAATGGAACAAGTACAGCACGAGGCGGAAAAAGATAAGGATATCTTCGCCCTCTTCCTTCCTCCGGCAAGCGATATTGAAATCAACGCCCTTCAGCGCGGATCGACGGTGGTGTTGCAGAAATCTCTCCGGGAGGGATTTGGCCTGACGGTGTCTGAGGCACTCTGGAAAGCGAAGCCTGTCATTGCGGGAGCCGTTGGCGGCATACCACTGCAGATCTCGCACAAGTATTCTGGTATTCTGACGCACTCCATTGAAGGGACTGCCCACGCTATCAAACAGCTCATCAATGAACCGGAATACGCGAGGAAACTTGGCGTGAATGGAAAGGAGCACATCAAGAATAACTTCCTGATCACTCGACACATAAAGGACTACCTGCTGCTCTTCATTTCGTTGTTCCATAAAGAGGATCTCGTGTACCTTTGAGGGACTCGGATGCGCGGAAGGAGGGACCGAACATGACGACTTCACACAACAAAAGACTTATCATCGTTTCAAACCGACTCCCGTTCTCCGTCCATGAAACTGACGGTGAGCTGGACTTTCGGGAAAGTGCGGGGGGATTGGTGACCGGGTTGCGCTCGTACCTTGAGTCGCAAGAAAAGGAGGATTCACGACTGGACTATGTGTGGGTGGGGTGGCCGGGAAATACGGTGAGCAATGCAGTCACCGAACAACTGAAAGCGCGGGCCCTGGCAGAACATCGCTCGTATCCCGTATTCCTCACTCAGGAAGAGATGGATAATTTCTATTTTGGTTTTTGCAATAGAACCATCTGGCCCCTGTTTCATTACTTCCCTTCATACACAACATATGAGGAAGAACTCTGGAAGCACTACAAACGCGTCAATGAAATCTTCTGCAATGCACTTGTTGACCTGACCAGGGCCGGTGACATTGTCTGGATCCACGATTACCACTTGATGCTGCTTCCGGGGATGCTGAAGGCAAAGTCACCGCACATCCCGATCGGGTTCTTCCTGCACATCCCTTTTCCCACCTTTGAGGTCTTCCGCCTCTTGCCGGTTAGATGGCGGCGCGAAATCCTTGATGGAATCCTCGGAGCGGATCTGATCGGGTACCACACCTACGATTACTCGAACGCGTTCCTGCAATCGGTGCTTCGAATTCTCGGATATGAACATCATCTCGGACGAATCACTCTCCCCAGCCGAATCGTCAGGGTGGAGACATTCCCAATGGGCATTGACTTCGAGAAAATTCACACCGCCATTCACGATCCTGAAGTCCAGCAAGAACGCGACGACCTCAAGAAAACGTTAACAGACGTCAAGGTGGTTCTCTCGGTGGACAGGCTGGACTATTCGAAAGGGATCCTCAACCGGCTGCATGGATTCGAAATTCTCCTGAGGACCAATCCCCAGTTCCGCGAGAAGGTGGTCCTCATCATGGTCGTCGTTCCATCTCGCATTGGGGTGGAGCATTATGAGCTCATGAAAAAACAAATTGAGGAGATTGTTGGAAGAATTAACGGACAGTTCGGGAGCGTCAACTGGACACCGGTAATTTATCAATTCCGTCATCTCTCGTTCAAGCCGTTGACCGCCTTGTACAGCCTCTGCGATGTGGCTCTGGTTACCCCTCTCCGTGACGGCATGAACCTCGTCTCAAAGGAATACGTTGCCACGCGAAGCGACCAGACCGGAGTGCTGGTGCTGAGCGAAATGGCGGGATCGGCAAAGGAGCTTGGGGAAGCGATCATCATCAACCCGAACAACTGGGAAGAAATCGCGGAGGCACTGAAGGAAGCACTCGAAATGCCTCTCGAAGAACAGAAGCGGCGCAACCAAATCATGCAAACGAGGCTGCGACGGTACGATGTTGTGCGATGGGCAAATGATTTCGTCGGACACCTCCTTGCAATGCACAGCGAACAAGAGCGCTTTTACGCGAAGCTCCTCCCGGCCTCTATGCGGGAAAGGATCATTCACGAGTATGAGCATTCAACAAAACGACTGATCCTGTTGGATTACGATGGAACGCTCGTGCCATTCGCGCGAAAGCCTCACCTTGCCACGCCTAGTGCAGACGTGCTTCGTCTCTTACGCACTCTGTCGGGGGATCCTGCAAACACGGTCGTCCTGATCAGCGGGCGGGACAAGAAGACGCTTGAAGGATGGTTCGGCAGAATTCCCATTAACATGGTCGCCGAACACGGCGCGTGGCTCAAGAAACAGGATGGCGATTGGAGAACGCTGAAGCAACAGGCCAACGATTGGAAGCCACGGATACTCCCCATTCTTGAGCTCTATGCAGATCGGCTTCCTGGAGCATTCGTCGAGGAAAAGGACCATTCGCTCGCCTGGCATTACAGAGCAGCCGATCCGGAGCAAGGGCGAATACTTGCAGGCGAGCTTATGGATCATCTGTCGAGCTTCACCGCCAATATCAATGTGCAGGTGCTGCAGGGAAGCAAGGTGGTTGAATTGCGCAGTTCGGGAATTAACAAAGGGGTGGCCGGAATGCGCTGGTTATCGAAGGAACAATACGACTTCATTCTGGCAATCGGAGATGACTGGACCGACGAAGACCTATTCGCGGTTTTGCCCGATACCGCTTACTCGATCAGAGTGGGAGTCACCAACACACAGGCGCGATACAACTTCCGCAATCCGTCAGACACACTACAGCTTCTCGAATCGTTAATCCATTCGATTCGGATAGGCGTCGGTCAGCATGAGGGTCCCATGAGATGAGAAGAGGGATCGGGCTCCTCACTGTTGTCGGTTGTTGTGTTCTTCCCATAGCGCCTCCACTTCACTCGCAAACTTCATCGCGTGATGCAGTTGTCAACGTCGTTGCAACCCTCGACTCCCTTATTTGCGATGAGGATACCGACAGCGATCTGAGAATCACCATCGACGATCCACGCATCGAAGGGACTTCGCGGGGAGACAGGCGTTTCACGATACGCACCGCGGATCGTAGGGGGTTTGATGTTGCGGGAACGTACTATCTTTCCAATCTTCTTCAGGAACTCAAGCTCGCCCAAGAATCCGGAGTCGACTCATTCCGCTTGAGCGCGGAACGGATCTTCGAAGCCCCCGCTGAGAGAATATCCCGCTCCATTAGGG
>JACQVJ010000036.1 GCA_016209805.1 Ignavibacteriota bacterium | reverse complement strand
ATTTCATCCCGCATGCCAATTCAGACATTCATGTTAGAAGCTTGCCTGGTAACGTCTACGAAAAGTCGCAAAAAATATAAGAATTGATATTCAATAATACAAATGATTTTTTTGGCTTCTTAGGTCAAAAGCAAGGGCTTACCCGGGGCTCTTTTGTACGAATTACAGAGCGTTTCTACACTTTGCCTACAAACACGATGGCCGCCTCTTGTCCGGAAAGCTCAACTCAATAGAAGGTCGCGTCGATTTGAATAGCTTTCGAGAGCATTTTCAGGTAGAAATTGCGGGAAATCTCGATGCATCCGAATTGGGTGATATGTGGATTTATAAACTGTGTATCGAGCAACTGGAACCTTCTCGCCCTTAACCGCTCAACAAGTGCAACGAGCGCGATCTTTGACGCATCCACTTGTCTCGTAAACATCGATTCTCCGAAAAAAGCAGCACCGATTGCCACTCCGTACAATCCTCCAACCAGGTTTCCGCCACGCCACGTTTCAACACTGTGAGCAAATCCTCTCCTATGTAATTCAACGTAGACACGGATTATCTCATCTGAGATCCATGTCGTTGCTCTGTCTGCACATCTCCGGATAACTGTCTCGAAAGCAGAGTTAACTCTCACAATGAAATCGTGTTTTCGGATTCTTTGTTTCAGACTTCGCGAGACCTTGAATCCTTCGATGGGGATGATTGCGCGAGGATCGGGAGAGTACCAGGATATGGCACCTGTTCGTTCATCGGCCATCGGGAAATAGCCATTACAGTACGATAGAAGAACGAAATCGGCTTCCAATCCCTGCCTGTCGTGAACCTGGCTCATCCGTTTTTCATGATGAACAAGCTGGTGAGGTGCGGTTTTTTGCGACAATCAAGAGTGCTTCCCATGAGAATCAGATTTCACTCCATGCTCTCTACTCATGCATCCCCCATAAGGACAACCACCTTCCCGACGGACTGCCGCGTTTGTAAGGTCCGGTGCGCTTCAACAATCCTGTCGAAATAAAAAATCTGTCCGATCAATGGCTTGAGTATCCCAAGGTCAAACAGCTTGAGTAATTCTGTTGCCGCCTCTCTGAAATAACCCTCCTTCCCGGTGAGGGTACCAAGATTGAAGCCGAAGATACCTCTGTTTGAACCGAGCAGACTTGGTGGAAAGATCGGCTTCATCAAGGAGTATGCGGTTGCGACCTTCAACCGATTGAGCGCTCCCTTCCCGCTTACTGAAGAAATTCCGAATAGAACGTAACGACCCATCTGTGCAAGGAGATGCCAACTCTTCTTGTACGTCTCGCCCCCGACGGAATCCATAACAACATCAACCCCGTAGTTGCGAGTTATCCGCCGGATCTCATCTGCAAAATCCTGTGTAGTATAATTAATGACATGATCTGCACCGTGGGATTTCGCAAGTCGTACCTTCTCATCCGTTCCAGCAGTCCCGAAAACTTCAGCACCGAGATGCTTTGCCAACTGTACTGATGCAATGCCTACCCCTCCTGCCGCCGCATGCACAAGGAGTTTTTCTTCCTTGTGGATGTTTGCCAAGCGCACGATACCATGATATGCAGAAAGGTACGACACAAGAAACGATGCTCCTTCCTCGTAGCTCATCTTGGCAGGAATCACCGTCGCCAGTTTTTCATTCACAACAACATATTCTGCATGACTGCCGAGCCTGCTGTATCCCATGACTCGTTCTCCTCCTTTGAATGACCTCACCTCGAGCCCAACTGAAACCACATCACCAGAGAACTCCATACCGGGAACAAATGGAGGCTTCGGGGTTCCGGGGTATACTCCGAACCGACCAAAGATATCTGCAAAGTTCAACCCGATCGCCCTAACCTTGACAAGGATCTGATCCGGGGCAGGTTCTGGAGTCGGGACATCTGAAATCTGCAGCACCTCCGGCCCCCCGTACCTGACAACGATCGCGGCTTTCATCACCTCACCTCCCTGCGAACAACATATTGGTCGTAGAGTTTCTGAAGTCTCTTTTGAGAAAGCGTATCAAGATCTTCGTCATCCTTGTCCCTTTTGACAAACATCTCGAAATCCTCCTGATCGTAACGCTTCATTCTCCTTGAGTAGTCCATCAGCTCGACGATCATTTTGTGTTGTTCTTCGTGAGTCATTGCTCTTCCCTATGTTGTGATTCTACGCGTTGGACCGTTTGGATGCGGCATACGGTGTTGAAATCACAGATTGTGCAGACCTTGCTAACCTTGTCAGGACTCGTCAACGGAAACTTTCCTTCCGCGATGTCACAGACGTAGAGGTTCGCCCAATCGATCGCCTCATTCAGAATCTCGCGAAGGGCATCATCCGATTCGAGCATTTGGTTCAGACGGGGCGGAAAGTCAAAAGCACTCTTATTGTATTCAGCACTTCCCAGGCCCAGCCTCAAGTGTACCGCCTCACGAAGTTGATAGTACAAGCCACCGGCTGGACGCGGGTTCCGCTGCAACCGATCCTGAAGAAGCTTCTCCACGGCATATAAATAGATGGGAAGCTGCAAGCTCAGACCTTTTCTCAGATCGTCGAATTTCGGGAGCGTTTTTCCTGTCTTATAGTCAATAATCGTGAAAACCCCTTCCCCCAGTTCAACGCGGTCGACTTTCCCTCGCAACTTGACGTTTCCGGCAACCAGCGGTTCTTCCACTGAAAGCTCCGGGTCAGTCAAACCGCGCGATCCAAGCTTCGAGCCAAAACCGACCTCAAAGTACCGAGGTTCTAATCGAGTTGATCGCTTTCTTTCAGCTTCAAGAAATGCACGGAGCACCCCCCCGCCAGCAGCATCCCCGAGGATGAGCTCCTGTTCAAGTTGCCAAAATGGATCTGGTATATCTTTCTCCCGGAACTTCTTCCTCGCAATGGTAACCAGATCCTGAACCGCTAATTCGAATTCCCGATCTGTACATTCTGAGATAAGGGGGAGTTTCTTCTCACGCCGTTGGACGTAGAATTCGTAAAGCGTCTGATGCACGACCGAGCCCTTCTCAAGGGGTGACAGCCCCTCTTCCATATCTTCAACCATATTCAGCCGCAGGACCCGACTTGCAAAGAATTGATACGGACATTTCCCATATGTTTCAAGCTGGCTCACGGAGTAAACGCGATCCTTGAATTGCGTAAGTCTTTCTCTTCCTTCGTCGGAGATTTTCGCGAAGACAATGCCTTCGTACTCAGGAAGTGAGTGTGTTTCAACCCGGCTCCGTTCAATGTCGATCGCTGCCCGAACCGCCGGGGCCTTCTCAGGAAGGTAACACATCAGACGTTCTGCCTCTTTCCATCCGCTCCCGACAGCCTCACCGTAATGACGCAGCATCTCCTCGTCCGAATAGACATCGTTTCCAAATGGATTCTTCCCGGGATACTTCCAATGCTCGACCTCAGCAACGGAAAGCATCGCGTCCACAAAGCTCGACCGCACGAGATCAAGATCGGCCTCCTGCTCTGGGTACGTCAGATAGAGATGTTCAGACCAGTTCGTAATCGCCTGATAGAAGAGATACCGGTTCTCCCACATGTGACGTTGTTCGCGCTTCTTCTGGCGCCGGCTACTAAAGAACACTTCACTTTGGTATGCAGAGGGAAACTCTCCATCAACAAGGCCCGCGACAATCATCACGTCAAGAGGAAGACCACGCGTTTCCTCGATCGATGTAACAAGCACACCGCGCCTGAATCGTTCGACCACGTTGTAACGTTCCTGCGAGATGGCAACCTTCAACTGGTCGAAATAAAAGCGAAGTGGATGGCTTTTTTCTTTCTCCTCTTGAAATTCATTCAGCTGTACTAGTTGTTCAATCACTTCGAGCAGCTTTTTGTATGCTTGAGAATCTTTCTCGACGAGATCAGCTGTTGTAGCTGACGGGTTTTTAAGTATCCGAAACGATACATGAAGACGATCAAGAAGCGAGAACAAATTGGCGCGAAACTGCCTCGGCGTAGCTTCTCGGCCGATTTCTTCCAACAAATTTTGAAGCCACTCAATGTCTGATCGCGCCTTGCTGAGTGACTGCAATTGCCGCTTCAGCACTGTTTCATCGAATGGGTCCTTCGTCTCATGCAATTGCGGATTGAGGCGCGAGGCCTCTTTGTCGATTCTTCGGATCCAACCTGAATAGCCTCGTGTAATCTTCAGGCTTTGTGAAACGGCAGCAAGATTTCCTGTGTCCAAGCGCGATTTCTCGGCCCACAGGTCAAAATACTGTGTTGACACGCCTCGCAACACGTCGTCACGCCGGAATCGGTTCAGCGGGATCTTGAGCAAATTGAGAATTGCAACAACCACAGGTGATCGGGCGAGGTCAAATCGATCGGTAATATTCACAGGGATGCCGTATTTGATCGACT
>JACQVJ010000296.1 GCA_016209805.1 Ignavibacteriota bacterium | reverse complement strand
TCTTACTGAACCGCCGTATACGGAACCGTACGTACGGTGGTGTGGGAGGACGGTGAGGGCAACCTCACCTCCTACCCGATTCTGCTATTCTTGTTCTTGCGTTTTTGTTCATATTCTTGTACAATTCACAGCACTCGTACTTCGAGTGCGTTTAATATTGACATTTCTTAGTTAACGATCATGAATGAAGTAGTAATCGCGAGTGCATGCCGGACTCCAATTGGCAGTTTTCGGGGAGCATTGAGTTCGGTTCCCGCGCCGCGGCTTGGCGCCGTGGTTGTGCGGGAAGCACTCCAACGCTCGGGGGTTAAGAACGAAGACGTGGATGAAGTCATCATGGGCAATGTAATTTCGGCGGGCCTTGGCCAGGCACCTGCGCGTCAGGCCGCCATTTTTGCCGGGTTGCCTTCATCGGTAGAGTGCATTACCGTAAACAAGGTGTGTGGGTCCGGCTTGAAGTCCGTGATGCTTGGTACGCAAGGAATCATGCTTGGTGATGCAGAGGTTGTCGTAGCAGGCGGCATGGAGAGTATGTCAAATGCACCATACCTGCTTGAGAAGGCACGTAATGGATACAAGATGGGGAACGCCGAGCTTGTGGATTCCATGATGAGGGATGGTCTGTTCGATGTCTACAACAAACAATTGATGGGAAACGCAGCTGAGCTATGCGCACGAGAGTGTCGCGTTTCGCGCGAAGCGCAGGATGAGTTCGCGATCTTGAGCTACAAGCGCGCCCAAGAATCACAACGGATCGGGAGGTTTGCTCAGGAGATTGTGGGCGTGCAGGTAGCTCCGTCGAAGGGTGAAAAGCTGATGGTAACAGATGACGAGGATCCGCCGAAGGCCAATTTCGAGAAGATCCCGAAGCTGAAACCTGCCTTCATCAATGACGGAACAGTGACCGCTGCAAATGCGTCCAAAATCAGCGACGGAGCGGCTGCTCTTATCATCACATCGGGGAGAAAGGCTAAACAGCTTGGTCTGAGGCCTCTTGCAAGGATTATCGCATATTCCTCATTTGCAAAGGACCCTCTGTGGTTTACAACCGCACCGGCGGACGCAATAAGGAAGGTACTTAAACGCGCAAATCTCGATCTTAAAGATATCGATCTCTTCGAAATAAACGAGGCTTTCGCAGTTGTCACGCTGGCCGTAAACAAGATTCTGGGGCTCGACGTGGACCGAGTGAACGTTAACGGCGGGGCTATCGCGCTTGGCCATCCACTTGGTGCAAGCGGTGCGCGTATTCTGGTAACGTTGATTCACGCGCTTGAGCAGAGGAACTTGAAGAGGGGACTCGCAGCCATCTGCATCGGTGGCGGCGAAGCTTCAGCGGTCATCGTCGAACGCTCTTCCTAATCAAAGAAGGTATCCGCTTGGAACTGAGAACTGTCACTGTCGTCGGTGCGGGAACGATGGGCAATGGCATTGCGCATGTCTGTGCCCAATACGGGTTTGATGTTGTTCTGAACGACATCAAGCAGCAATTTATCGATAGGGGTCTTGCAACGATCACTGCAAACCTCGATCGACAGCTGAACAAGGGCGTTATCACCGAAGAAGCAAAGAAGGGGACCCTCGCCCGAATACGACATTCCACTGATCTCGTGTCTGCTTCCTCGACAGCGGATATTGTCATCGAAGCTGCTTCTGAAGACCAGGGCATCAAGAATGAGATTTTCAAAACACTTGATGCTTCATGTAAGCCCAACACAATACTCGCCTCCAACACTTCATCGATTTCAATCACAGAGATTGCAGCTCAGACCAAACGTCCCGACAGGGTGATCGGTATGCATTTCATGAATCCCGTTCCTGTCATGAAACTTGTGGAGATAATCCGGGGTCTTGCCACCTCGAACGATACGTACCACGTTGTAAAGTCACTTGCCGAGAAGCTTGAGAAGGTGCCTGTGGAAGTGAATGACTATCCCGGATTCGTTTCGAATCGGGTTCTTCTCCCGATGATCAATGAAGCAATATATTGTGTGATGGAGGGAGTAGCAACGCCCGAGTCGATTGACACAGTAATGAAGCTCGGGATGAACCATCCCATGGGACCGTTGGCGCTCGCTGATTTCATAGGACTCGATGTATGTCTGTCCATCATGAACGTCCTGCACGAAGGACTTGGTGATTCCAAATATCGTCCATGTCCGTTACTGAAGAAGATGGTTGCTGCAGGACATCTCGGACGCAAGTCCGGGAAAGGTTTCTACCAGTACGATGCGAAATCATAACCACAGATTACGCAGATTCACACAGATGTCTTTTGAGACCTATGGAAGAATACTCTAACAGGGTGCTGAAAAAGGATTTTCAGAGTCACTGCGAGGCGTTCTTTGTCGAAGCCCGATTCCGCGTCGCAGAATCGAGGCCTCGACGAAGTCGGGCAGTCTCGCTTTTCAGCTTGAAAACACTAGTCAGATTGCTTCCCCCGACTTCGTCGGGGTCGCAATGACGTTACACTTGTAGTTTTTCAGCAACTTGCTAAAAGAATCTTAACCACAGATTAAAAACAGATTGAATTGTCGACCAATCCTGCACTGTAGATTTATGAATGATAATCTGTGAAAATCCCTGCCTGCAGCAGGCAGGTGTGCAATCTGTGGTTAACGAGAATCAGGAAATAATGCTACTATGAATTTTGAGTTTACAGAAACACACGAGATGATTCGTGAGACTGCTCGGAAATTCGCCGAACGAAGAGTGGCGCCGACCGCAGTTGACCGTGACGAAAAAGAAGAGTTTCCTTATGAGGCTGTGAAGGAACTTGGTGAGCTGGGATTCATGGGCATGATGGTGCCGGAAGACTGGGGCGGAAGCGGACTCGACACGATCAGTTACGTCATCGCGATGGAAGAGATTTCAAAAGTCGACGCCTCCGTGGGCGTGATCATGTCGGTGAACAATTCGCTGGTCTGCTTTGGGATTAATAAGTACGGTACGGATGATCTGAAGCAACGCTATCTCCGTGGCCTC
>JACQVJ010000295.1 GCA_016209805.1 Ignavibacteriota bacterium | reverse complement strand
AGTCACGGGGATTCCATCCTCACCTCACACTTGGACGAGTGAAGGGAAAAAGGAATCTCAAGAGCTTGCTAACGAGAATGGAATCGCTTACCTTTGAAAGCCCGCTGGTACAAGTTTCTCAGTTCAACTTGATGAGCAGCGTCCTCAGGGCAAGCGGGTCGACGTATTCGATACTCAAAACTTTTCCATTTCAACATGTCGAAACAGCAGACCATTGAACGATTGAGGGAGTTCTTGAAAGACAAACCAGTCCTCAGGGCCTACCTATTTGGTTCGTATGCCCGTGGTGACGTGGAAGACGGAAGCGATATTGACATTCTCGTGGACCTCGATTATTCATGTCCGATAGGCATGGAGTTCATCCAAATTCACCTTGATCTTGAGGATTTGGTTGGGAGAAAAGTAGACCTGGTGAGTTCAAGAGCCTTGTCGAAATACGTTCGCCCTTTCGTGGACCGCGAGAAAGAACTCTTCTATGAAGGGCGCAATTAGCGACAACCTCGGCTTCAGCTATTTACCCGCAACAATGACAACTCAGATGTAAATCGGGCAAGATAGAACAATAGAACTGAAAGGAGATGACCATGGCGGAAGACAAAGATTCGAAGCTCCAGGCGTTGAAAATCGCCATCGACCAGATAGAAAAACAGCACGGGAAGGGATCGGTGATGCGTCTTGGTGAAGGCCCGATCCAGCAGGTGGATGTCATCTCCACAGGATCGATCTCGCTCGATGCAGCTCTGGGGATTGGCGGTATTCCTCGCGGGCGCGTAATCGAAATCTTCGGGCCGGAATCCTCCGGGAAAACAACACTCTGTCTCCACATCATCGCCGAAGCACAGCGTACGGGAGGCATTACGGCGTTTGTGGATGCCGAACACGCACTCGATATGGCCTATGCCAAGAAGCTCGGCGTCGATGTCAACAACCTCCTCCTTTCGCAGCCGGAGTTTGGCGAGCAAGCCCTTGAGATCGTCGAGACACTTGTCCGCAGCAATGCACTCGATGTTGTCGTCATCGACTCTGTTGCTGCACTTACTCCAAGAGCAGAGATCGAAGGAGAGATGGGAGACCCGAGCATGGGAGTGCAGGCACGGCTCATGTCCCAGGCGCTCCGCAAGCTTACCTCCGCCATCAGCAAATCGAAAACCTCCGTCATCTTCACGAACCAGCTCCGCATGAAGATCGGCGTCATGTTCGGCAATCCGGAAACGACGACCGGAGGGAACGCTCTGAAGTTCTATGCATCAGTCCGGCTCGATGTCCGCCGTATCGAAGCGATCAAAGATGGAACGAACATCATCGGCAACCGGACACGCGTGAAAGTCGTCAAGAACAAAGTCGCGCCACCCTTCCGCGAGGCGCAGTTTGACATCCTGTACAATGAAGGGATCTCAAAGATCGGCGACCTGATCGATTGCGCCGTCGAACACAACGTGATTGCCAAGTCGGGCTCGTGGTTCTCATACAAAGAAGACCGCATCGGACAGGGACGGGACGCGGTGAAGAAGTACCTCCAGGAGAATGAAAAGATCGTTAAAGAAATCGAGTCCGAAATGAGAAAGAAACTCGGACTCGCTCGCTCGAACGGTCAGCCACCTCAGGAACAGAATTCGAATACCCCCGGCAGCAAACCGGAGGCACAGGCTTCTTCTCCGTCCCGGCAACAAAGCCCGGCCGTCCAGACAGCGAAACCGGACCTCAGGAAGAAATAATAGCTGCTCGAGTCATCGCGAGGCGTTTCCTGCGTCGACGAAGTCGGACAATCTCACTTTTTGACTGGTTTGTGTCAAATTGCTTCGTCGCTTCGCTCCTCGCAATGACTTTTTGGGCAGCCACTTCGCTTCGCCCCGGACGACGAGGCTTCGCTCGTAATGACGAGGTCGGACGGTTTTCAACAGCTGCCCAACCAATCAACGGTCTTTCTTTCGCGGATTCCGATGCGAATCACCAGGATCGAAAGCCAGAAGAAGAACCCTCATCGCAAGAATATCTTCGTCGATGGCGAGTTTTTCGCGGGTGTGAGTGACGAGACTATCCTGCGATTCGGTCTCCGCACCGGTGACGAGATCGGTCACGACAAGCTGAAGGCATTGCAGGCCACCGAAGAAACCCTGAGCGCGAAGAGGGTTGCGCTGAGGTTTCTCGCCCATCGTCCTCGAACTGTAAAGGAGATACGCGACAAACTTCGGGAAAAGGAGTTCGGAGACAACGAAATAGCCCGTGTCGTCGAGGAGATGCAGAATTCCGGCTTGCTGAACGACCGTGAGTTTGCCCGTGCATACATCCGCGATGTCATGACACTTCGCCCGACGGGCAAGCTTTTGCTGAAGCAAAAACTGGTTCTCCTCGGCGTCGAGCGATCGGTGATTGACGATGCGATACAGGATGAGTTCAAGGAAGTCGATCAGGAATCGGCGGCGATGGATGCAGCGAAGAAATTCATGAAGAGAACCCGCGGCGCCCGGAGCAAGCAGGAGAAACTGAAAGCCCGAAACCGGCTTGCAAACTTTCTCGGACGGCGGGGCTTTACCTGGGATGTGATCAATCCAGTTCTCAAGAAAATGTTCGATTCTCCGGAGAACGACGCATGAACCGGCTTGTGTTCGACATAGAGACTCTCGGCTACACGCTCGAATCATTCGACGAGGTGCAGCAGGAGTATTTGATGAAGTTCGCAAAGACTGAAGAGGAAAAGGTGGAGGCGATCCGGAAACTCAGTCTCACTCCCCTCACCGCGCAGATCATCGCCATCGGAATGCTGAACCCGGATTCGAAACAGGGGAAGGTGTTGTACCAGGCTCCGAAAGATACCCCGTGGTTTTCGGAAGATGGACTGGTCGAGTTCGTTTCGTGCAGCGAGACGGAAATGCTTGAGGAATTCTGGCAGACCGTTGCGCATTACGGGCAGTTCATCACATTCAACGGCCGCTCGTTCGATTGTCCGTTCCTGATGCTCCGCTCGGCGATACTCGGCGTGAAGCCCACACGCAACCTTCTCCCCTACCGGTACAGTGCCAACGAACATTGCGACCTGCTTGAGCAACTGACGTTCTACGGCGCGTTCCGCAAGTTCAACCTCGACTTTTATTGCAAGAGCTTCAATATCCATAGTCCCAAAAGCAACGGCATCACCGGACTCGACCTTGACGAGCTGTTCAACGCAGGGAGGCACAAAGAGATCGCCGAGTACTGCATCGGCGACGTGAAAGCAACTGCCGAGCTGTTCCACCGCTGGCAAAACATGCTGGCGTTTGAGAAGTAGCCTCTTAGTACTGGCATGCCGGGTTCAAGGT
>JACQVJ010000294.1 GCA_016209805.1 Ignavibacteriota bacterium | reverse complement strand
CGTTGCCACTGCAGGTAACGGGACAATCGGAGGTGAAGAAGCGCCCCTCAGTTGGTAATTATGTTGAAGTCAGAGGACGAGTCGGGTCGCAGGGGACGATCTCTGTCGAACGCATACGTGCACGTTGACGCGCCAGTTACAGTATTGCATGCAACGGATGCTCTTGCTATATTGCCAAACATCAACGACGCATAGCCCAGACACCGAAAGGAATCCCCATGAACGCCACACTACCAGCGGTTGCCTTCTCTCTGCTTGGAATTCTCGTTTGTGAAACAGCAAGTGCGCTCCCCCGATTCGCAAGTCGCACGGCTGCGAAATGTCAGTCATGCCATGTCAACCCTTCCGGCGGCGGTATCCGGCAGACCTTTGGCGTGACGTATGGTCGCGACGAGCTTCCCGTTCCCACCTGGTCGGATGAGTTTGGGTTGGATGACTTCTCCACCAACCTTACCGACTTTGTCTCCGTGGGGGCTGACTTTCGTACCCTCTTTTTCTATCAACAGATTCCTGATACAGGTCTCGTCCCTCCGCCTGCCAAAAGCAATAATGCTTTCTGGCAAATGCAGGGGGATGTGTATATGAACTTTCGGCTGGCGAAGAGAGTGAGCATCTACATCGATAAGGGGATCTACAGCGGGTTCGAGATTTTCGGCTTGTTGAACATCCTTCCTGCACATGGCTTTATCAAAGTGGGAAAGTTTGTGCCCAACTACGGAACCAAGTTGGATGACCATACTGCATACGTCAGGAATTACACTGGTTTCAGTGCTGAACGGGGCCGGGCAGAGTTGACCGGTGGTGAGATTGGATTCTCACCTGGACCCGTCACAATCACTGGCGGCGTCTTCAATGCTGCGGATGGATTTGGCGCCGGCACGGGAAACCAGAAAGCGTTTCTTGGCAGGGCGGAGGGGATCTTCAAGGCGACAGAGGAAATCGCTATTGGGCTGGGGGGAAATGTGTTTACAAGAAAGAGTGCGGCTGGTGTTCGTACAACATTGTTGGGAGGATTCGGTTCGTTCAGTTACCAGAACCTGACAATCTTCGGAGAAGGTGATCTGGTGGAGACAAAAGCCGGCGGGGTGAAAGTCACTGCCCTCATTGCTTACATCGAAGCGGACTTTGTTGTCACGCCGGGACTTGATGTGAAGTTCGCCTATGATTTCTATGATCCTGACAAGGACTTCAAGACAGGCGCGATGTCGCGATACAGTTTCGGGTTTGAGTTCTTCCCTCTCAGTGGTGTGGAAGTCCGACCGATCTACAGACTTGTCAAAGAAGACCCGACGGACGTTAAGAACGACGAGTTCCATCTTCTCATCCATTTCTATCTATAAAGATTGGGAGATCAGAGATGAGTATACGAAAGTTCGCCGCTTCATTGACGCTGATCATCGGGATACTGTTGGTGTTAGGAAGCTGCAAGGATTTTGGTGATGAAGTCATTCGGCGTCTCACGGCAAGCACATTTGTCGTAAACCTCTCTCCCGGCGGCACGGCAAACGTTACCATCAGCGGTGGCAACCCACCCTACAGTATTAGCAGACATCCCGATCCTGCCCTTGCGAGTGCTTCTCTGACAAATTTAGCAAACGGCAATGGCGAGTTGACGATCACGGTGCCGTCATCGGTCGGCATCGGTGGGACGACCGATGTGAGGATAAAGGACTCAGATACTCATGACTCTCCGCTCGATGGCCCGACACACGAAGAGAACGAAATCGTCATTACGATTGTTGTAGGTGCAGCGCCGCCTGTCTCTTTTTCCGGTGACATTCAACCGATCTTCGACAACAACTGCACGGTAAGTTGTCATCCGGGAAATAATGCCCCGTTCTCTTTGCGAGTGGGGCAGAGCCATGCGTTATTGGTGAACTCCGCGGCGATCGTCGGGCCATGTGCCGGGATCCCGCGCGTGAAACCTTTCGATGCCGAGGGAAGTGCATTGTATCGGCGGCTCCAGGGAACGACATGCGGCTCTCAGATGCCGATGGGGCAGACTCCGTTGCATGACAGTCTTCGAACGAAAATACGAGTCTGGATCAATGAAGGTGCTCAGAACAATTGAGGAGGCGGCCAATGAACCTTGTTGATTTCTTACGGAAGGTAACAGTTCTGTCGGTGTTTGCGCTTGCTGTGATCGCCTGTTCCAAAGATCAAACGCCGACTACCACGCCAACACAGCAGACAGGTGGATTACAGGCAAGTCCGTCTGGCGTGGTAGTTAGTCAAGGCCAGACACAGAACGTTACTATAACCGGTGGAGTGAACCCGTACGTGATTGCGACGCCGCCGAACGCAAGTCTCGCAACGGCCCAGTTTGTAAACGCGAACCTCGACACTGCAATTCTCTCCATTACCGGCGCCGTGACCACGGCAACCGGGTCAACGTCTGTCAGGGTCAGGGACAGCTCTACGCCGACGCAACGTGAGGTGACGATCGCGATTACAAAGCAGCCTTGAGCGTGTTGCAGGAAAGTTCTTTTCAAATCAAGTGAGGATAATTTGCAGAGGAGTGTGATGACGAGAGGTATCATTGTAATTGCCCTTGGTGTTGTAGTTATGAACATCTGTTTCGGGCAGGGTAATCAGACGAACAAATCCACGAAGAAGACCACCGGGGCGGCCTCGTTCAAGAACGATGTCTTTCCGATCATCAAGAAGAACTGTCTCCCGTGTCACGCTGAGGACAACTTCAATCCAAGTGAGCTTTCGCTGGACAACTACGAGCTGCTGATGACTGGTGGAAAGAATGGGGTGCCTGTAGTTCCGGGGAAGTCCGCAGAGAGCATCATGATTCAGAAGCTCGGCCCCAACCCGCCTTTCGGCGACCCAATGCCACTTGATCCGAAAAAGAAGAAGGACGAGCCTTCCAAAAAGAAATTGAGCAGCGAAGATATCAAGACGATTGCCACTTGGATTGACGAAGGGGGGAAGAAAAACTAGGGCTCGATCTTGAAGCGTGACAAACCCCATCCGTCGAAAGCACCTGAGCGGATGGGGTTTTGTGTTTCATGTTCCCTGGTAACGATGTCTTGGCTCAGAGAACCAGGTTCATTGCTTCTCGATGAGAAACTCCCGATATTGATTTACATAATTTTTCCTGGAATATTCCTGAATGGCCGAAGAAAACAGGAAATTTGAATTGTTCAAGACCGTCCGCCGTGTGCACATCCCGCGAGACGTTGCATACAAAGCAGCAATTGTCCTGCCTCTCATTGTGCTTCTCGGTTTGATGTTCCCCAAGGGGGAGGCGATTGAGCTTGATTACAAAGTCGGCGCGGTGTGGGCCCAAAAGGACTTGATTGCACCCTTCTCTTTTCCGATCTATCGCGACGAACGCGAGTACCAGATGGAAGTTGAAGACGCGAAGAAGAAGGTCTATCCGGTCTTCGAGCGAGACGTTCAGGTTGCAGACACACAGCTCAAGCGAATTGACACATTCTTCCAGCGGCTCAGCGGGGCAGCCAAACTGCGGTCCCGGTATCTGAAGAGCACAACAAAACACCTTTCCTCGGCATACAAAGATTCGTTGTTGTTTGAGGAAGCGGCGGCCCAATTGCCTCTCAGCTTTTCGGAAGACGAATGGGAGATACTCTCGGCTCTTGCACCTGCCGATCGCCTGAACGATCTGCACGAACTCACAAGGAGATCGATAAGTGAGTTCCTTGGGGCCGGCATAATCGACAGGGGAAAGGGTTCCTTCTCACGACAGGAGATTGCCCTTCGCAAGGGGACCGTTGAGGAGATTATTCCGTTGACGCGACTCCATGATATGAACGAGGTTGCTTTCGAACTTGAAGGGGAGTTTCTTGCTCATTTCGGCGGCGACAGCGGCACGTCTGCCGTGGCATTGAAGATCGCTCTTCATCACGTCACACCGAACATTAGATTCAACAAATCGGCTGCCGAGCTTGCGGCAGTCACCGCGGTCGAGGCGGTTCCCAGAACAATGGGATTCGTCCAGGAGAATGAACGAATTGTAAGCAAGCATGAGCGCATAACACCGGAGACAAAACTGAAACTCGACTCGCTCCGACGCGCAAAGGCCGAGCGTGGCGCAGCCACGGCCGGTCCTTCACAGCTCCTCGGCATTTGCCTCCATGTAACGATTGTGATCACGTTGTACGGGATATATCTCTACCTTTTCCGCAAAGGAATCTTCTCCAACAATCGCCGCCTCACCCTAATTGCCTTCTTGATATTGCTTGAGGGATTCTTCGCCTATCTCACGTATCAGCTGAACGTTGTAGCACCCATTGAGTACCTGATCTTTGTCCCTACCGCCTCGATGCTGCTGACCATTCTCTTCGATTCGAGAGTCGGATTTTACGGTACGGTAACGATTGCGTTTCTTATTGCCGGTGTTCGGGGAAACGACTACTCCATTGCCCTTGCGTCGCTTGTTGCGGGGGCGTTGTCCGTATACACCGTTCGTGATGTGAAGAATCGTACACAGATATTCCGCTCGCTCGGATTTATTTTTCTTGGTTACGCCATCACCATTGTTGCGCTGGCACTCGAGCGTTTTGAGTCAATGGGTGTGGTGTTCGAGCAGATCATCTTTGCACTCGCAAACGCCACCATTTCTCCCGTGCTGACGTACGGTTTGTTGATATTCTTCGAGCGGGTCTTCAAGGTGACGACCGATCTGACGCTCATCGAGTTGTCACACTTCAACCACCCGTTGCTTCGGCTGCTTGGGGAGCGCGCACCCGGAACGTACCATCATAGCATGACCATGGCGGGTCTTGCAGAAGCCGCTGCGGCAGCTGTCGGTGCGAATGAAGTGCTTGCGCGGGTGGGAGCTTGCTTTCATGATATCGGAAAAATTGAGAAGCCGACATACTTTGTCGAGAACCAGAAAGGATCGCGCAACCGCCATGACAGACTCTCACCGCGCATGAGCTCGCTGATTATTGCCAACCACGTGAAGGAAGGGATCGCGCTTGCCCGGGAGTACAAACTGCCGGAAGAGGTGATCGAGTTTATTCCGATGCACCACGGCACGACGCGTATCGAATATTTCTACAGGAAAGCGCTGAAGCTTGCCGAGACCTCAGACGACCCAACCAAAGTGGATGAGATCAATGAGCAGGACTACCGCTATCCCGGGCCGAAACCACAAACGAAAGAGACCGGCATCATGATGCTTGCCGATGCCATCGAGGCTACGGCACGCACACTTGATGATCCCTCGCCGCAAAAGCTCGAGGTGGCAATCGATGAGCTGATCAAGAAGCGGTTTGAGGAGGGAGAACTTGATGAGTGTCCACTTACGCTGAAAGACCTCACCAAAATCAAGGCCGCCTTCCTTGGTGTTCTGGTGGGGATCTATCATGCTCGCATAAAATACCCTGAAGCTGAACAGAAGAAATCACCGACGATGGGAAAGCCGGAGGCGGAGACCGCTGAGAAACAAATGGCACATCCTGATCGTCTGTCACGGACAATAAAGGAAATTGATAAGGGATGATACAGTATTGTAAGGACTATTTGCACTACCTGACACTCGAGCGGAACGCCTCACCCAATACGATTGCGTCGTACAAACTTGATATTATGCGTTACCTTGCTTTTCTTGAAGGTGTTCAGGTCCATGAACCCGGGGAAGTCACAGAAGCACATACCTCACAATTCATAAACTCCCTCAGGAACAATGGCCTCTCGGCACGCTCGGTTACAAGGGCGTGTTCGGCGATTAAAGGTTTCCACCGCTTCCTTGTTGTTGATGGCATTGCAACGCGCAACCCGATGGATGCAGTGGAATCCCCAAAATTACCGCGAACGCTCCCCGATGTGCTTAGCCAGGATGAAATCGCCTCCATACTCAATCAACCATCGCCATCCCTCCGTGACAGGAAGAATCTCTGGATCCGTGACAAAGCAATACTTGAAGTGCTGTATGCGACGGGGATCAGGGTATCAGAAGTGATCGCTTTGAAACAGTCCAATGTTCTTGCGCACGAGGGGATCATCAGGGTGTTCGGGAAAGGTTCGAAGGAACGTGTTGTGCCGATCGGGAAACCGGCGTTGCGGTGGATCGACGAGTACAAGACAAAAACGAGGGGCGCACTGGTACGTCGGGGAGACTCACAGGACTCGTTGTTTCTGAATGCGCGGGGGACGCCCTTCAGCCGAATGTCGATCTGGAACATTGTCCAGCAGTATTCAAAGAAGGCAGGCATAACGAAGGAAGTACACCCCCACACGTTCAGACATTCCTTCGCGACGCATCTGTTGGAAGGGGGAGCCGACTTGCGTGCAGTACAGGAGATGCTTGGTCATTCAGATATTTCAACAACACAGATTTACACTCACGTTGACCGTGAGTATCTGAAGGAAGTACACCGCACATTCCATCCGCGAGGATAACCGTTGAACTCACCAGTCGAGAGGACGCCATGAACCATCAGCCTCAGAACGGTCAACCCATGACACTTGCAGACTTGCGCAATGAGATTGTCGGGATCGATACGCTTGTCCCTCTGCTGGATGGGACAGAGCGCCAGTATGTTTTCCTCGATAATGCGGCAAGCACACCCACCTTCAAGAGAGTGCTTAGGTGCATCGAGGAGTTTCTTCCATGGTACTCCGGTGTCCATAGAGGAACAGGATTCAAGTCGTTACTTGCGACAGAGGTGTTCGATAGCGCCCACGACATCGTTGGGAATTTTGTCGGGGCGAACCTGACGACAAACACGGTAATCTTTACGAAGAACACAACTGAGTGTGTCAATAAGGTTTCTAACAGGTTTAACTTCAAGTCCGGCGATGTCGTCATAACGTCGCTGATGGAACACCACTCCAACGACCTTCCCTGGAGAAAGAATGCCCGGGTAATCCACGTCGGCATCACCGGCGACGGTCGACTCGATACGCGTGCCCTTCGGGACGCAATTGCCCGCCATGCGGGCAGGCTGCGACTTGTGGCCATCAACGGTGCATCGAATATTACGGGACTCTGTTCGCCCATTCACGACATAGCCAAGTGGACACATGCTGCTGGGGCAAAGCTGTTTGTGGACGCGGCTCAACTGGCACCGCACCGACCGATCAATGTGCTTCCCGACGACGATCCGCGTCATATCGATTTCATTGCCTTCTCCGCACATAAACTATATGCACCCTTCGGCACAGGCGCCCTGATTGGGCCGCGCGTTTTCTTTGAAGAAGGGTCTCCGGATCTCGTGGGGGGAGGAGTTGTGGATGTCGTAACGCTGGACGACGTGAAGTGGAACCATCCACCACATAAAGAAGAGGCGGGAAGTCCCAATGTCATCGGCGGAGTTGCGCTGGCAGAGGCCATCTCGATTCTTCGGGGTGTCGGAATGGACGAGATTGCCGCACATGAAAGAGAGTTGTTGGAATATGCGTTTGAGAACATAAAGAAGTTGAATGGAATTTCCATCTACGGTCCGACGGAGGACCTTGCAGACAAGGTTGG
>JACQVJ010000293.1 GCA_016209805.1 Ignavibacteriota bacterium | reverse complement strand
CTTGAAACACGGTCTGCGCTCGCTTCCGTTTTTGAGGTCGATCTCAAGCAACTTGATGGCGAGAAAAGAATCGAGCAGGCCAAATCCTCCGAACCAGACAGTCAGTTGTATTTTCAGCGTCTCACCTCTGGCCAGGGTGTAGTCAATGTGTTCGCTGATTCACACGGGTATAGGTTCAGCAACGAGGAGCCTAGGACCGAAGAAGATGCAGAACACATTTCATGGATAACATCGAACATTCACGACTACTCGGAATGCTGGGAAGATATCGATCCTGGCTCGCGGGTCAAATCAACCTTCGAGTTAACCAACATGGTCAAAGAGCTTGAAACCAAGGGTTTCTGGTTGTTTGGTCTGCGCACGCGTACAACGTCAGACTTCTCCTGTGTAGATGGTCAGCGCAGTTCCGTTGATATGAAGATCGCGAACTTTCATATCGCGTACGCAGACAGTGAGCGCATCATCGTCTTAGACCCGAAGAAGTAGCAGGCAATGACGCCCAACCCCTCATTGGTGCGGACGCCTGTCGGCGCCGCACAATTCAAACGTTAGCCCCCGTAATCAATGACCGAGATTGTCCTGGACAAGAGTTACTTAGACGGTGCACCGACTGCATCGGTCCATGCACTATGCGATCATTTTCATGTGCTCTTGTCTGACGAACTCTTCTTTGAGCTGATGACCACCGACGTACTGAGCCAGAAGCGGTGCTTTGCGAAATTGCCAGAGCGAGAGAACCCGGTCAATCTGATTCCTAATGTGGGCGTCCTGCTTCGGTTTGAACGGGAGCATCAACGAGGGTCGGGTCCGCTGACACAACATCGGCTCCCCGATCGCTACATATTCCACAAAAAGCTTCGCGAGGGGACCTTTGTTTGTGAAGGTGAAGTGCTAGAGAACCTCACCGCCTGGCGAGCGCAGGTGGAGGGTGACACTAGAGAGTTCGTCGAGCGAAGCAAGATCGTGCATCAGTTCTTCCCCGAGCTAAACGGCATTGAATGGAAAGAGTTCCCCGCTGCTGTAGGAGAGGCGCGGCGGAAGATCGCTGGCGACCACGACTTCGTCAGGCAAGTCTATGAGTCGTTTCTCGATGAAGATGCTCCACCCGACGCACCCGCGCCGGGTGCCTTGACGCCGGAGTGGGCGTGGTTCCGCTGGGTTCAGTGTCAGATCATCGCGGGATTGCGCCTGTTCCAGAGATATCAAGGTCGCTTTCCTGAAGATCCGAGCCCTGAGTTCTGGCGCCGAGCCGAACACTCCATGCTGGACCTGTACTACGTAATACTCGGCTCACTCGCAGGCGCCATCGCGACGCGTGACAACGAGATTCGCGAAGACTTTCTTGCTCTCCGTCCTGATGCTGTACTGTTGTCGCCAGACATCCTAGGTGCGACGGGGGCTAACCAGCCGCCCAACACGGACGCGCGGCAAGCGGGCTCCGCCCCCTCGCCGCGCGCCGGTTAGCGGCGACGTTAGGCCACAAGACTGAAATGGAGAGATGGTGAAACGCTACTTTAGGGCATTGCATGGGGCGCTGGGTGTCAAGCGCTACATTCTCGGTAGCGTTGTGCTTTTTGTGATCGGCGTTCATGAAGCTCTCCGCGCCTGGCTGCCCACATACGGGATTCAATTACCAAGACTACCGACCTGGGAAATAGCGATAGCTATCGTCCTGCTCTTTCTCGTATGGTGGCTATTACAAAGGGTGGTCGAGATAGAGAAAGAATTGGAACCGAATTTAGAGATTTTGTTTGGCGAAGGCCCGCCATGCGAGATCACCGAACCCATGAATACAAACGGACACGCTCACCGATTTTTCAGGGTCAAGGTTGCTAATACAAGTACAAAAGATCTCAACAATTGCCTTGTAATGCTAGAGGAAATGAAAACAGAGCAAGGTCAAATTTATCCGAATCGTTATATACCCGTTGGGCTCACTACTGACCACCAGCTATTGCAAGAACGTAGACGCGGGGTCTTTGAACCGAGGGGGAAACAGTACAAATTCATTGTGGTCGCCTGCCTTGACGAAAAGGTTTCTGACAGCGAGATCGCCTTCTTGTACGAAAATGAAAAATACGCAAATACAGTTCCACGCAACAACTACCAAATCACACTGGTTGCGTACGGGGGCGGTGTGCCGAAGAGAAAGCAATTCAATATTTCAGTTGACGATAAGGGCTTTCTCAAAATGAGTGAGGCGCAAAGCGGTTGAACATGTGGCCTAACAAGCCGTTGCACCCGATCCTCGGGAGCGGCG
>JACQVJ010000302.1 GCA_016209805.1 Ignavibacteriota bacterium | reverse complement strand
CTTCAATGGGGATTACAGTCGAGCTGACGAAGCAGGCAAAGGAGTTCCTTGCGGATAAGGGGTACGATCCGTCGTTCGGCGCGCGACCTCTCCGACGGGCGCTCCAAAAGTACCTTGAAGACCCTATCGCTGAAGAACTGTTGAGAGGAAAATATGGGGAGGGGAGCAAAATCCGCGTCAAACTGAGCAAGAAAACCGGTGAGCTGAAGTTCGATTCAGCACAGACAGAAACACAGGAAGGCGACAAGGAAGAAGAGGAGAATCCGGCAAACGCCAGCTGATCGGTCTGTTCAGGAGGTTATGTTTTAGATGTCTCGCCAACAGCGAGACCTCTTCTTTTTACATTCACGGCAGGAGGCTACAACAATGTTGTGTAGCCGTTCAAGAACACCTTTACAGCAAAGAAAAGAAATACTCCCGCAGACACGAGCGAAAACCATCGCATGAGTTCCGGCCCCATCATTCTTCCACCTTGATGGCAGAGGTACGCAAGGGTAACAGACCACAAGTTTGACGCAACGAAGAACCCGCCGAAGAAGAAGAGAAGGGAGAATTGCGACGCCATGCGTGTTGAAGCTATGACACTCCCTCCAACTGTCGCAAACCAGAGTATCGCGGAAGGAGAAGATAACGCCAAGCCAATCCCCGAGACGAAGTCGTTTGTAAGTGACTCTCGTCTGCGAGTCCCGCCGACTCTTGGAGAATCAATCCGTCTGGGCGACAGGCTGTGGCGTATCATCGTGACCGTCATGTAGAGCAAGACAATCGTCCCTCCCATCCACAGCACCCAGCGAACGATGGGAACCCCCAGAAGAAATGATATTCCAACGAGCGATAGCGATGCATACACCAGATCACCAAGTCCAGACCCGAGACCAATCATGAGCGCGGGAAACATACCCCGTTCGACTCCCGTTTTCATGATAGCAACATTCACAATCCCGAGATCGAGACAGAGGGAAAGAGACAGGAGAAATCCAGACACAAACAGATCCATGGGATGGCAACCGAATCGCTAATCACCGAAAGCCCTGACAACTTCTCCACCGTCCCATCGTCTCAGGTAATCCTGTGTCTCCTTCTTGACGATCGCTCCGAGGAGAATCAAGCCGATGAGATTTGGAATCGCCATGAGTGCGTTGCAGATATCGCCGAAGTTCCAGACGATCTCGAGGTGGTGACCCTGCAGAATAGCTCCAAAGAAAACAAACACGCAGAACAAATAGCGATACGGGGTCGCGCTCTTCACTCCCCATAAATACTTCGCTCCTTGCTCCCCGTAGTACGACCAGCCTATGAGCGTTGTGTAGCCAAAGAGCAGGCTGCTGAAACTCACGATCCAGCCTCCGAGGTTCGTTCCAAGTCCAACTGCGAAAGCTGACTTCGTGAGTTGCGTGCTTGTCAATCCTGTGATATGTGGGTGAAGATTGGATGACAATATAACGAATGTCGTCATGCTACAGACGATGATCGTATCGATGAACGTCCCCATCATTGCGACCATCCCCTGTGCGGCAGCTTCATTGCCTTTCGCCGCGGCAGCAGGGATCGAACATGAACCTATCCCGGACTCGTTCGAGAGTGTTCCTCGCGCAACACCAAATCGGATGGCCTCCTTCACTGTATGGCCGAGAAACCCTCCAACAATTGCTTCGTTGGTAAGAGCAGATTCCAGCACGACCATCAGAACCTCAGGGATGATCAACACATTCGTGAGAATCACATAGAGACCGGAGCCCATGTAAAGCACGATCATTCCGGGAACGAGACGCTCCGCGACCGCCGCGATCCGTTTCACTCCACCGATGATCACCACTCCTACAAGTATCGCCAGTGCAATACCGCTCACGAAGAATGGAACGCCAAAGTCGCTGTTGAGCGCGAGGGCGATGGAATTCGACTGCGCCATGTTCCCGCTCCCCATCGTCGCCATCAGGACGACTGCAACCGAAAACCACAGTGCGAGGAGCTTACCAAGACCTTTTTGCCTGAGTCCATCACGCAGGTAGTACATCGCCCCGCCGCTGTATGTACCGTCTGTTGTTTTGATCCTGTACTTGAGTCCGAGCATTCCCTCGGCGTACTTTGTTGCCATGCCGAAGACCGCCGTCATCCACATCCAGAACGGTGCGCCGGGGCCACCACTCGCAATCGCTGTTGCAACGCCCGCAATGTTACCATTCCCCACTGTCGCTGCGAGTGCAGTCATCAACGCCTGAAACGGCGTAATGTCTCCCGTCCTCCCCTCCATCTCTTTCTTGCTCCTGCCGAGGAGTGTAAATCGTGTGGCAAGTCCGAGTCGACGTATCTGGATGAATCCCGTCTGAAACGTCATATACACGCCGGTTGCCGCCAACAACACAATCACAAACGGCCACCAGATATTACCCGCAATGAGCGAAGTGACTTCAAGAAGGGAATCAAGGAAAGGAGACGGAGACATGGCACAGACGACGGAAAGGCCGCAAGAAGGCACAGGAGGGGACAATCGGCCGGGAGGGGGTCAGACG
>JACQVJ010000300.1 GCA_016209805.1 Ignavibacteriota bacterium | reverse complement strand
GCCCTACCAGGTGATCGCGTTCAATCAATGGGATGCTGGGCTAACTGCCGAGACCGCTGAGGTGCCAGACAAACATCGCTACAAATGGAGCCTGACGATCAAGAATAATAATGGCACGGCGCTAGCGCCAACGCTTACGCTCTCTTTACCGGAAATTGTTCTACAGCGCGTCACGTTGTCTTTCAAAGGCCTCACCACTACCGACCAAACAAACCTCGACACGTGGAAGAACGATCCAAATCCATCCGCTCTTCTTCCGTGCAGCCAAAATATTCAGGTGGTTCCCGTGATCAAGGTCGAAGCTGTAGACAAGCTCGTTGGTGCTTCCGCCGTGAATCTATGTACAACCACAAATAAATTGGATGTCCAACTTTATTTGACGGACCGCACGCTGCAACCGGTGTCCAGTGGCAGCTTCGGAATCGACGCGGCTAACTATCATGCCCTGCAGGCATATTCGTTTCAGGCGTCTGACCGGCTTCTTAGCGAACGTGCCCAGAAACTGTTGTCGAGCGTCAGGAGTATATCCAATCCCAACAGCAACCAGGAAGAAACTGAAGGCGAGTTTCTCCACTTGGTCGGATTGAAGTACATGCGCTATGTTTCCGATGCACTGATCCGTATTGGAGAACTTGACGGGGGTTCGGGTCATAGCGGAAACCACATTGGATTAACTTCTTCTAAAATGAAAGTGGGGTACCTGCTGGACATACCATTTGCCATATCTCGCGACGGTTTTCTAATTGATATGCCTGCATTGTGGTATGGCAATGTAGACATCACATTGGGGGGATATTCGTGGAAGAGTTTTCGACTTTGGGCCTATGCTACCTCGGCGTACGAATCTTATGTATGGCAGGAAAATGCTCGTATGGACGCGGTCAGCAGTGTCCGTGGAATACAGTTCGCGAACGAAACTGGGATTCAGGTGTTAAAGATTCCGGATAGGAATAGCTGGCTAGCGCAAAAATCGCTGTTGACCAGCAATGCAAATTCCAGCCTGAACTATTCGATTGCGGACGTAAACTTCTTAGAGGCGACCTACTTTTGTACCACCTCCTCCGTCTGCAGCGGCTATACGCTCACACTCCCTCGCAGCCTTATCCAGTATGGCGGCTGGAAAGGATGGATAATAATTGCGGAGGATAGCGTTGACTTTACTTGGTCTTTTCTTATCAGCGGACAAAGTGCCGGAGGTTTTACAGTAGATGATCCTATCCCGATTGATCTTGTATTCGAAATTGTGAGTCCGCCCGTGCCGGGCTCGGCAACGGCTCCGTCCACTTTTTCCTCTGCCATAGGGCCAGGTCTGACACAGTTCGACACTTTCAACGGTGACCCAGTGAATATGGTCAATGGCAACATGTACCACACCGAGCGCGATCTTGTGATCAAGGGGAGAGGAGGTCTTCCTCTGGTCTTTGAGCGAAGTTATAACAGCAGGGAGGCTAAAGATGGCCCGTTGGGTTTTGGCTGGACACATAGTTTCAACCACTTTCTAAAATTTAGTGACGATAACGCAAACTTTGCTCGGGACGCGGACGATACCGATGGTATCACCTCATCCGTTATTTGGACGGACGGCACGGGGAGTGAGAAGTTCGTTCAAATAGCCGGCAATTCCACTGGGGTTCCAATTGGGAGCGTTTTTACCCCGCCTCAAGGGTTCTTTTTTCAAACGACCCGAAACGCTGACGGAACCTACACGATTCGCGAGAAGAACGGCTTAGCCTACACATTTGAGAATGTCGCAGGCACGGTGAATCAAACGGCGAAATTAGTTAGTATAAAAGACAGAAACAATAACACGTTGACTTTGAACTACACGGGCTCTCAACTCACCGCGGTTACCGATGGCTTAAACCGCAGCTTAACTTTTACGTATAGCAACAATCGGATCTCCCAGATTTGCGATTGGACCAACCGTTGTCATCGGTACGTCTATGACATCGTGGGCAATCTGTCCTCGTATAAGAATCCCTTAGCTGTTGCCGGCACTCAGAACCCGGTGAGTTATGAGTATTACAGCGATTCGAGCAATCCTAATGTTAACCATGCAATGAAGAAATACACCCTGCCGCGGGGCAACAGCATGACGTTTGAGTACTATATCAATGGCAAGGCGTTCAGGCACTATAACACGTTGGGCGAGACGTCGACATTCACCTATAACGAATTCCGTCGAGAAACGGTCTCGACAAATGAGCGTGGCCATCAGCGCCAATTCTTCTTCGACAAGTTTGGCAATCCGACAAAAATCATCGAAGAACGGGGCGGGCAGCGCATCTACGCGTACGATACAGCCAACCCCATGAATCGTATTTCAAAGCGCGATCCGATGGGCTATGTGACCCAGTATGTTTACGACGCCAACGGCAATGTTACCACGGTGACCAACACATCGGGCAGCACGGTGCTATATTCCCATTTCGATACCTTCAACCAGCCGGGCAAAGTCAAAGATGCCCGGGGCAATTACACCATCTTCAAATACGATGCCAAAGGCAACGTTCTTCAGGTTATCAAGCCCAGGAACGGCATCGGCGCTACGATCGAGCCGGTGACTTATACGCCTGTCCCTGCGGACCTGGTTGCGTGGACGATAAACACCTATGATGGTTTCGGTAATCTCCTTACGTCAAAGCAGGTCCGTGACTTTGCTACCCAGGTCGGACCGACGATGGAATTCACCTACGACAGCAATAACCTCAACGCCACCACGATCACTCGGCGCGGAGACAAGGACGGCAATGGAACTATCGACGCCCCAGACAGCGTTGCGCTAGTTTACGATTCGCTGGGCAGGGCAACCACGGGGCTCAGGCCCGACTGGCACCTAACCCAAGCCACTTTTGATTCCGTCGATCGAGTCACTCAAGGGACCGATCCGCTCGGCAACACGCGGACATACGGCTTTGACGCCAATGGCAACTTATCCAATAGCAGTTTGAGCTTCGGCGCCTTCTCCGACCAGACGAGCTATGCCTATGATCTCTCGGACCGGCGTATCGGCAGCACCAATTCCGGCGGCTTCACCACCAGCCGGCAGTACGATGCCGCCGGCAACGTAATTCAAATCACCGATCCTGATGGCCGGAGTCTCCGTTTCGATTACGATCCCAATAATAAGGTAATCGCCTCTTTCGACGAGGAGGGGCGTAGTGTCGTCCGCTCTCTCGACCTCGACGGCAAACCGCGTTCGATCACAGATGCAAATGGGAACACCATACAAT
>JACQVJ010000035.1 GCA_016209805.1 Ignavibacteriota bacterium | reverse complement strand
GTCTATTCGTTTTTTGATATTCAGCTGACATACTACAGGAACAACATTTTTCTTGGAACGTTGCTCGGTGTTGCCTCTACAATAATCGGCACACATCGAGAGTTCACTCCGGACACACCGAAGGTGGAAACCGAAGTACAGTCGAATCAGCACTGGCTCATCCAACCTACTTCGGAGAAGGTGTTCTTCAACTGAATGGGGCCGATACATTTTCTTTTCTCGCGCTCCTTGTCTTTCACCGGAGCGAACAAGAATCTACCTCTCACCCAATCGTCAGTAAGTAAGCATCTCGTTCCGCTCACCAGCAACCGGCACAGGCAATGAACGAAACCGCAGCTTCGATAGCGAGAAACACTAGGAGCTTGATGCTCGCACAGATCGTTACCTGGATGTCGTCATTTGTTTTGATGCTGTTCTTGCCACGGTACCTTGGTGATGAAGCTTTTGGACGGCTCTATTTCGGAATCTCACTCACCGGGCTGATGGGTCTAATGATGGACCTTGGCATCGGTACCTTGCTCGTTAAGGAGATTGCACGCGACCACTCCAAAGCCAACCTCATGCTCGTCAATGGCAGCATCATCAAGATATTAGGCTGGGTTGTGACATTGACTGCGGCAATGACCTTTGTCTTCCTATCGGATTATCCCAACGAAACAATCACGATTGTTGCGGTATTGGGTGTAGCAAAAGTGTTTGAGGGTGTCGGGGATCTGGTTCATAGGGTGTTCTATGGACTTGAACGAATGGAATACCGGTCGATTTCCGTTGTTGTAGAAAAGGTATTTCTGTCCGCAATCGGTGTTTCAATGCTCCTGCTGGGATTTGGAGCGATAACAATCGCAATCGTCATGGCCTTGAGCATGCTTGCAAATTTCGTGACAAGCCTCTACCTCTTGCCTCGCTTGTTCAAAATCAGATTTCACATGGAGCGTTCAACCTGGCGCGGTCTTCTTGTCGGGGGTTTCCCGTTTTTTGTCTCGACGACATTCTCCTTCATTTACTATCGGATTGACATCGTGATGCTCTCAGAGATGGCAAACGACAGTGTGGTGGGGTGGTATGGTGCGCCATACAGGTTGTTCGACACACTGATGTTCCTACCAATTATCCTCCAAGTGGCAGTATTTCCGGTTCTCTCACGCCTGTGGCAGTCTTCAAAAGATTCGCTGGTTGCGACTGCGCGCAAGATTCTGGATATCACTATCATCGCAGGAGTGCCGATCGCGGTCTGTATGGTTATGTTTGCGCAGCACATCATTTCGATCCTGTTCGGACTCGAAGAATATACAAACTCAATCATTCTCCTTCAGGGATTGGCAGCGAGCTTGCTCCTGGTGTATGTTGACTTTGTATTTGCGACCGTTCTTGTTTCACAAGATCGGCAGCGGCAGCTCTCCGTCGTAGCCATCGTTGCAACGGCGATTAATATCATCTTGAACTATTTCCTGATTCCCTACTACCAAACGACGACTCACAACGGCGCGATTGGAGCGGTGATTGCCACAGCAGCAACTGAATTGGCGGTGATGGGCATGTCCCTGTATTTGTTGCCGAAGGGATCCTTTGCGACATCAAATCTTGTCATCGCCGTGAAAGCCATAACTGCAGGGCTTCTAATGGGGTTGGCGATCTGGCTGGTCGAGTCCTATTTCGAGAATTGGGTAGCGGGCGCGAGTGCAGGCATGCTCATGTACATTATCCTGTTATTTGCAACCAAAGCCCTGCATAAAGAAGAGGTGGTTTTCTTTTTCAACCTCGTTTCACAGCGCAAATCGAACATTGTGCCGGTTCAGAGCAAATAGGGTTCCGATTTGGCTTGAAGTCGTGAAATGAAAATCTCGATAATGGTTCAGTTTTCTCTGCGTTCGCCCGGCTATGGAGCAGCAGAAAAGTATATCATCCACTTTAATAAGACCGAAGGTAAGAACCGTTGCGACGTCCCGGCAGTATAAGCAGTAGCTGGTATTCATGAGGTCAGGATGGCTAACATGCGCCCCTACTACAAGCTAATCCGTCCGAAACAGTGGATCAAAAATCTCTTCGTAGCCGCTCCTTTGGTGTTTTCGAAGGAACTGTTCGATGCCGGAGCATTTCTGTTGACACTTACGGCAATGATCGGTTTTTGCCTTACGGCGAGCGCCGTGTACATTATCAACGACATCACTGACGTGGAAGCGGATCGTGCACATCCGGAAAAGCGCACACGTCCGCTTGCTGCAGGGACGATCTCACCAGGCAAAGCGCGCCTCCTTAGTGTTGGTTTCCTTGTGGCCACGGCCCTCCTCGTCATCGAAATGGATCTGCGCTATGTGGTGATCCTGGCAGTGTATTTTCTGATGAACCTTGCCTATTCGATAAAGCTCAAGGAGATTGTCCTGCTCGATGTGTTCATGATTGCAGGTGGATTCATGTTAAGAGTGCTTGCAGGAGCCTATGCGATCGACGTTCGTGTTTCAAGTTGGATTGTCTTATGTACGCTATTCATCTCCCTTTTTCTAGGATTTGCAAAGCGAAGAGGCGAGCTGATTCTATCTCAGCAGTCAGGTTCCGGGCCAGAGCGCAAGGTGCTTTTGTTGTACCGAGTCGCTTTCATAGATCAGATGTTGACAATTGCAGCCGCCGGGACCGTCATCTCGTATGCTTTGTATACGGTTGCCCCTCGTACCATCGAAGTGTTCGGTACCGAGAAGATGATCTACACGACGGTGTTCGTCATCTACGGAATATTCCGGTACTTATACCTGATTCACATGACGAACTCAACCGAGAACCCCACAACTGCCGTCACTTCAGATGCTCCAATTATCGTCACGGTATTGTTGTGGATCGTGGCATGCGTTACCCTCATCTATTCTGGGGGACAAATTCCGTATATAAGTAAGTAAGTTCGCGCGAGGCTTCCTTGTTGAATTCGATCATCCCCGCTCTGATGTACCACCGTGTCTGTGCCGACGACGATTGGTACCCCTCTGAGTTCGTCGTCACGAAAAGCACCTTTAGGAGTCAAATGAGATATCTTGCCGCTCACAATTACTACACCCCGCCACTGCACAATTTGCTGAATGGAGAGTACGCAAAGGAGGGT
>JACQVJ010000291.1 GCA_016209805.1 Ignavibacteriota bacterium | reverse complement strand
GCAATGACGTTACACTTGTAGTTTTTCAGCAACCTGCTAAGGAATTAGAATGCCGCTACACTCAAAACACCTCTTGGGGTTGGATGGGATGGCACGGGATGATATTCAGCTTATTCTGGATACCGCTGTGTCGTTCCGTGAGGTGCTCGAGCGACCGATCAAGAAAGTCCCTCCATTGCAAGGAAAAACGATTGCCAACATGTTCTTCGAGAGCTCGACACGGACACAGCTTTCGTTCGAGCTTGCCGAGCGGAGACTTTCCGCGGATGTGCTGGGCTTCAATGCAAGCGGCAGCAGCGTAACCAAGGGGGAGACGCTAAAGGATACCGCTCGCAACATTGAAGCGATGAAGGTGGACATTGTTGTGATGCGCCATTGGGCTGCCGGCGCGCCGCACTATCTTTCGCAGGTCATCGACGCCACGGTGGTCAATGCAGGAGACGGAGGACACGAACACCCGACCCAGGCACTCCTTGATATGTATACCATACGGGAGAAATTCAAACGGATTGAGGACCTGCATGTGTGTATCGTCGGCGATATTGCCCACAGTCGAGTGGCTCGTTCTAACATCTACGGTCTGAAGACAATGGGGGCAAAGGTCTCAGTATGCGGCCCTGCTACAATGATCCCTCGCGAAGTGGAGAAGTTCGGTGTCGATGTCTATCATCATATTGACGACGTTCTTCCAAAGACCGATGTGCTCAACGTGTTGAGAATACAACTGGAAAGAGATGCCGGTCGGTTATTCCCTTCGATCCGTGAGTACCACAACTATTACGGCATCACACGCAGTCGACTCGAAAAGGCAGGCAGGGACATTACCATCATGCATCCCGGGCCCATCAATCGCGATGTTGAACTCTCGGCCGATGTTGCCGACAGCGAATTCTCTGTCATACTTCAACAAGTGTTGAACGGCGTTGCAGTTCGCATGGCTGTCCTCTATCTCCTTGGTACCCGGAATCAATCCTGAACGGATGATCGATATATGAATCGTAGGCAGATGCTACTTAAAGGAGGGAAACTCGTAGATCCGGTGTCGGGTCGCGATGAAACTCTGGATATTCATATTGTAGAAGGGAGGATCGACAGGCTTGGAGCAGCGCTCTCGGTTCCTTCACACGTCGAGGTGATTGACTTGAAGGGCAAGATCGTGGCTCCGGGTTTTATCGATATGCATGTGCATCTTCGCGAACCTGGGTTTGAGCACAAGGAAACCATATTGACCGGGTGCACTGCTGCCGCGGCCGGTGGCTTCACAGCGGTTTGCTGCATGCCGAATACGAATCCTCCAATCGACGACGAGTCGGTCGTGAGGTTCATTCGAGAGCGGGCAAAAGCAGCGCTTGACGGCCTGCTGGACGTGTTCCTAATTGCAGCCGTGACAAAAGGAAGAAAGGGTGAACACCTTGCCCCTCTTGCCGAGCTTGCAACAGCTGGTGCAGTTGCGTTCACAGACGATGGGGACCCGATTCACAACGCCGAGATCATGCGTCGGGCGCTGGAGTATGCCAGTATGTTTAAGAAGCCGATCATTCAACATGCACAGGATCTCCCGCTCACAAAGGGAGGTGTGATGAACGAAGGCTTCAACTCAACAGCACTTGGCCTCCCCGGAATGCCGGACATCGCGGAAGACACGATGATTGCCCGCGACATTCCGCTGGCGGGCTATGCAAATGGACAGTACCATGTTGCTCACATGAGCACGGCCGGAGCGACAGAGCTTGTGCGTGCAGGAAAGGCCAAAGGATCTCCAGTAACGGCCGAGGTGGCGCCACATCATTTTACTCTCACGGATGATGCCGTTCGCACGTATGACACGAACACAAAAATGAATCCCCCCCTCCGCACTCGTGACGATGTTGAAGAGTTAAAGCGGGGGTTGAAAGACGGGACAATCGATGTAATTGCGACCGACCATGCACCGCATTCTTTCGATGAGAAGCAGGTGGAATTTCAGCAAGCACCGTTTGGCATCATTGGCCTCGAAACTGCGATCGGACTTTCGGTTACTGAACTTGTGATGAAGGGAGTCCTTTCAATCTACCAGCTTGTTGAGAAATTTTCGGTCAACCCGCGCCGCATCTTACATCTGCCCACGATCGTGATCGCTGAAGGTGAAACCGCAAATGTGACGATCTTTGATCCTGTAGCCGAATGGGTGGTTGATGTGCGCAAGTTCAAATCAAAGTCGAAGAACTCTCCTTTCGGAGGAAGGCGACTCACCGGGCGTCCGGTTGGTGTTATCAACAATGGTCAGGTGTATTGGTCGTTTCTCTCTCCTTAGATTGTTAGGATGCTGATGTTCCGTCCCTTGACCGTCCTGATTACTGGACGAGTGGATAGGTTCATCTACACGATCGCGCACCTTTCCGATTCCTCCCATCCCCAAAACATATCCATTTCAGTATGATATTTCCTATGATGGTGGTGGCACATGGTTTGCCCCCTTCCAACCAGACGCTAATACGGGAGTAGACAATGAAAGCCGCTCACACTGTAGTCATATTGGTGATAGTACTTTTGGTCGGGTGCCAAAAATTCGTCGACCATGACGACTTCACACCCCCAGAAGCTCCATCAGGTCTCTATACGGAAACCGGCGACAACTTCATCGAATTATTCTGGACTGAGAACCCTGAAAGTGATATCGCCGGGTACAACGTGTTTGTCAGCTCAACGTACTCCGGACGTTACGAGCTCATCGGCTCCACCCGCGAGTCATACTTTCTCGATGACGGTGCACGCAATGGAAACACGTACTACTATGCTGTTACTGCATTCGATTATGACGGCAATGAAAGTGAGTTGAGTCGCGATGTCGTGTATGACGTTCCGCGACCGGAAGGTTATGGGGTCGTGTTGGATGATTTTCGGCGCGCTCCGGGAACAGGTGGATACGACTTTTCAGAATACTCCGTTGTGCCTTTCAACGATCTGTATGCAGATATGTACTTCGAGAACTACAACGGTGAATTCTATATGAATGTCCGGGAGGATACTGACATTCAGGATATGGGTCCGACTCAATCGATCCTGGATATTCGAGTTGCACCTTCCGAAGGGTGGTCGCCGACGCACGATGTCCGGCTCCGGGTTGGTCACACGTATGTTGTGTGGGCGTGGGACGACCACTATGCGAAGTTTCGCGTGACGAATGTTTCGCCGAGTCGCGTTGTGTTTGACTGGACGTACCAGTTGCAGGAGTCCAATCCGATGCTGAAGGGTTCATCCCGCAAAGGTGGCGTCCGAACAACTGAGCATAAAGACAAGGTGCGTTGAAGATTCTCTGCCTTACCCGGGACTTGAAGAGACGAAGTGTGCTGGTGGGTAAGGAAGACAACAGTGGAGATTGCAGGTGCCGCTCGCACGGACTTGATGGTGGCCGGATGAGCGGTGCCCTTCTCCATTGTTGGTTTTGAAGAGATGTCACTCAAGTTCATATAAACAGCAGCGTTGACTTTGTGAATAGTATGCCTTAATTTGCCACACAAGTGATAACGACATGAAACTTCTTACTGCACTAGGACTTGCCCTCCTTGTACTTTCAACCATGTGCACGACTGCACAGGAAAAGCGCGATTCGGGCCGCCAGCGAGATAAACAATCGGAAGAAAAAGGAAGGAGAAAAGAACCGTCGAGAGACGACGCACGGCAGGCACGAGAACCGGTGCGAAGGGTGTCACCACCCGCTACTTCCGATCCTGTTGTCCCTCCACCAACAGACGTCCAGATCCGCCAACGACAAAACCTTATCGACCAGAAGCGGTCGGGTCGTCAGGTTACCGGAGATTACCGGGGAATCTTTGAGGGTGTCCAACAAGGTCTCTCGTCGGGGAACATCGGTGTGTTTGCCGAGCATTTTGCATCGCAGGTCTTTGTGAATCTCCGTGACGGGGAGAGCGGTTACTACAGTGCAAACCAGGCCTACTATGTGCTTGAGAACTACTTCAGGTCAAGGCGGGTGATGAGTTTCGATTTCACTACCATCGGAGAATCGGAGTCAAACCCGTATGCAACAGGGAGTGCAGGGCTAAGCTTCAAAGGAACGCGCGAGATTGCGCAAGTGTATGTTTCGTTATCACGGGCAGGAGATCGGTGGGTTATTACCCAGATAAACATATACTAGTGAATGAGTGCTGCGTTACGTGATATCGTGTTCGAACGACTGGTGAAACGACGGTCCCGGCGAATCGGGATCGTTTTTTTTATTGTTGGACTCCTGGTGCTTTCCCACCTTGCCGAGTATCTTGTCGTTTCCTATTATGACAGGAATTGGGAGAAGGTTGTTGATGCTGAGTGCGAAGATGATCTCAGGAACGTGGAGGAGAGGTTCAGCGGCCTTCAACGAACAACGCGCAGGATAACAGCTGAACTGGCTCAGCACTCGGTGATTGTTGAGCATCTCGCGCGCCGGAATCGCGAGCCAGCATCATTGTTCAGCCACCTTTCGACAGTCAGCGAGAGATACGATGTTGGAGTCGAGGTCTACGATAAGGAAGGAGCCCTCGTGGCGTGGGAGGGCCGCAGCGGTCCGCCGCACCAACGTGAGGTGCAGATTTCTCTTGGTGGACAGCTGACATCGTACGTTACCCGGGGATCCATATACTCTCAACTGTTTGTAGCCGTTCCGGTCCGTGCTGAAGGGAATATCGTCGGCGCAATCATAACTCGCCGTACGATTGAAGTTAACTACCCCCTCAACAACAAATATATAACACGCGAAGGACTCGTTGATCAGCTGAGCAAGGATCTGGGAACGACGGTCGAGATTGCTTTCGGGGAGAACGCCGAAATGCGAAAAGACGGACGTTTTGTTTCGGTCTCTCTTCTGGGGATTGATGGGAGGAAGGTTGGTGTTGCAAGCGTTATGCGTCCCGCGCGGTCGACGATTCTTGAACAGATCAGTAATTCATTTGCGTTGTTTCACAGGAGTCTTGTTGTCCTCCTTCTTGCCATTGTGCTTGTCCTCCTTTCGAAGCCGACCCAGAGAATCGAGTCCCTTTTTCTCCGCAGCATGTGTCTTACGGGGCTGGTCTGGCTGGCGCGTTATTCGCTTCTCTGGATTGATGTGCCGACGTCGTTTGTCAGTACGGGAATCTTCGACCCGACACACTTCGCTTCGAAGTTCGGTGCAGGGCTTGCCAAGTCGATTGGGGAGATGACGCTTACTTCTCTTGCATTGCTCCTGAATACGGTTCTGGTCGCTCAGATGATGTTGCGGCAGGACACCACCAAATCTCCATGGTGGTATCCCTGGCATGGACTGGTGCGGCTTTTGATTGCAATGTGCGTTACTACCCTGATCTATCTTCTTCTCAGGGGATATGGTGCAATCATCAGGAGTGTGGTATTTGATTCAACTCTCAAGTATAACGATCCGCGCGTCATTGTACCGTCGTTTGAGCTCGGCTTGATGGTATTCAATCTCTTTGTGATCAGCTTCTGCCTCATTGTTGTGGTCGTCGGTCTCACATCCTTTCTTGTCACACTCAGCAGTGGTAAGGGGCTGGCGAAAAAGTGGAAGCATCTTCCATGGATCTCCGTTGCGGCATTGTTTATCGTTGCGGCGATCCTGTTTGGTGAGCTGCAGGAGAATCCACTTATGAGCGCTTCGTATCGACTTGCTTTCGGCTTTGGGATGCTGGTGTTTACATACTACATTCATAGAGCTGCGCAAAAAGGTCAATCACTTTCCACACTCGGAAACTCTCTCCTCGCGCTGGCACTTTCCGCAGTGTTCTTCTATCCACTGTTGGACGATAAAGTGCATGAGCGGGATCGGGAACGGGTTGAGGTTTTTGCGGGGGAGGTTTTGCGGCCGGTCGATAGCTGGCTGAAGAATGTTGTTGACGAGGCACTTCGGAGTTTTGAGTCAGAGGAAACTCTTGATATTCTTCTTGGGGCCGAGCAGGAAGAGACGTCGAGGCTTGCCTTCACTCATTGGGCAAGAAGTTCGGCCAGTCGAGAAGGGTACAATTGCCTCTTTGCGGTATTTGATGAGACCGGAAAAGAACTAAGTCGGTTCGTGATTGGCGGTCAGAGTCTCTCGTCGTTACAGATTAGCCGTTCCACGGTTGCGGAAACAACCCGGAGTATTCGAGTGGAAGAGGTTGGATCGGGAATCAACGCGGTAAAAATCTATACAGGCATGACACCAATTGAGGTTGCCGGCCGGGTCGTTGGATATGGGCTGGTCGTTGTGTCTGCCGGACAGCAGGCATTGTTCAGAGGGGAGACGCCGACGATTCTCAGAACATCGGCGCAGGAGAACCTTGAATCTTTCTACCGGCCCGTTATCGTTTCGGAATTCCGCAACGCGGCCTTGTTCACAACCAATGACAAAAGGATCCCTGTCGGTTACAAAATGTCTCCATCTGTGCGTGAGCAATTTGTTGATGCAAGGGTGGTGTCACTGTGGGCCGTCGAACACGTAGGCGATAGGGAGTATGAGACGTTTTATGTGCGGCGTTCCCCCGGCAGTGATGCGATTGTAGCACTTGGTCTTGAACAGCTTGGTATGCTGTGGCACCTCTTCGGGATTGTCAAGGTGATGGTGTATTATGCGGTCGTTGTTATTGTTGTGCTGATTGGGTTCTTTGCGGTCCAGTGGGCTCGTGGGAAAAGATACGATTTTGCGTTCCGGGGGAAGCTCCTTGTTGCGCTGTTCGTTACGGCAATTGTTCCGATTGTCATCATCGCTCTCTACGGACGATTGTCGGCCCGAGAGCGCCTCATGGAAAACCTCGCGCAGCGCCTCGAACAGGAAACGTCCACGGTGGGGTTGAACCTGTTGCAACGTTTCGGCGACACGTTACATGCTGCAATTACCCCATTGATGGCCGAACAACTTGCAGTAGAGGCTGGAACTGATTTCAATCTTTACTTTGGCAGGGAGTTACGTGTGAGCAGCAGACCTGAGCTCTATGAGGCAGGCATACTTGATCGCCGGTTGAGCGGTGCGGCTTTTGCAAATGTAATCATGAAAGGGAAACGATTTCACATCGAAACGGAAAACATCGGACTCTATCAGTACGCGGTCGGCTACCGGCCTCTTCTGGACGAGGAGCAGAATACGATTGGAATCATCTCAGTCCCGACCCTTTACCGGCAGGACACGCTCGATGAGGAAATTTCAAAAAGCAACGCCATCCTCTTTGGGGTCTATGCAATTGTATTTATTGCGATCATGATTATTGCGACCACATTTGCCAATCGAATCGCTTCACCAATTCATCGTCTCACTGAAGCTACGAAGCGGGTGTCGCAGGGTGACTTGAATGTGCGCGTGAAGGCAGCTGCCGATGGTGAGATCGGGGAGCTCATTCGATCATTCGAAAAGATGACAAAGGATCTGCAGAGAAGCCGGGAAGATCTTGTCCGGTTTGAGCGCGAGGTTGCGTGGAAAGAGATGGCAAAGCAGGTTGCCCACGAGATCAAGAACCCGCTCACACCAATGAAACTCTCATTGCAACACCTCCGGCAGACCTACAAG
>JACQVJ010000306.1 GCA_016209805.1 Ignavibacteriota bacterium | reverse complement strand
GAGTATATCCTCCGCAACTTTCAAGTGTGCCCCCGAGAGGCAGCTTACCCCTAATATATCTGCATCTTCCTCAATGGCCGCTTTGATCAGCGCTGCGGGAGAGAGCTTAATGCCGGAGAATATTACTTCCATGCCCGCGTTCCGGCAAGCAATTGCAAGGAGCTTGATGGCGTTCGTGTGTCCGTCGAGTCCGGCTTTGCCGAGAACGATCCGGATGTCGCGCAGAACTCGAGAGGGCGTGAGTGTGGAGACCGCTTGAAGATTCAAGCGCACATTGTACCGTCCGGTGGTGGCAAGCTCAATGATTGATGTCCATTCTCCGACCGTTCCCCCTGCTCGTGCAAGCTCAATCGTTGGTGGCATGATATTCTTGCCATTCCTCACGGCAGCTTCGAGGCGTTCCCTGGCTACTCTCATTGTGATCGGATCTCGATTGGCTCTCCACCGTACAACATTGCGAATTCTCTCTTCTTCGAATTTCTCATCCTGAGCGGTTGGTGGGGGAGATGAGAGTTGTTCCGACAATCCGACCGCTTCTTTGAATTTATTTACTCCGACAACGATATCTTTTCCGGATTCGATCTGCCGGTGGCGTTCCAGCAGTGCCTTCGTGAGGTCGACGTACAGACATTCGATTGTCTTTTCATATCCGACTGAGTGGAGGTTCAGCGCGATGGACCTCGCTCGCTCCATTGTCTTCGTGGTGAGTTCCTCGATCACAGGGTTTCCGGCGAAGATATCTGCGAAGTCAGTAATCTTCGTTTCGTGCATAAGGATTTGCTGTGTCCGAAGACTCAATGTTTGTTCCATCTCATCAGGAAGCGAGAGGGCTTCGCGAAATCCAGGAAGCTGCAACGCCTGCACACGGGCGTTCGTGGAGAGAAGAGCTGGCAGGGCTTCCAATGCAATGCGCACGATGTTGTTTTCAGGCTGTGCAGCAGTGAGCGACAATGACCGAACCTGACATCCGGCCCGAAAGCGAACTCCGTCTATATCGTACCTGGACTTGCAGAGATCGGTCCAGAGTCGGGAATATGCCCGTATCTTGCATAGTTCTGGTACAAGCTCAATGCCGCTATTAATGAAGAAGGAAATACGTTTGACGACGGTCTCAAAAAGATCCTTGTTGAGGCTCGGTCTGATGGAATCGAGTATGATAAGGGCGTTCCCGATTGCGTAGCCGATCTCCTGGTGTGGCTCGGCGCCGCTTTCCATGTAGTGGTACCCGCACACATTTATAGGATTCCAATGGTGAATGTTCTCCGAGGCGAAGGTAATAAGGTCGGTGGAAAGCCGTAGCGATACTTCAGGGGAAAAGATGTTCGTTCCGCGGGCTACAAACTCCTTCAGCAGATCGTTTTGAACCGTGCCTCGCAACCGTTCCCACGAAACAGCTTTCCTCTCCGCGAGGACAAGATACAGCGCAAGAAGGAACGGGGCGGTAGCGTTGATTGTCATGGATGTGTTAACCGCGCTCAAGTCGATGCCGGCAAGCAACGTTTCCATATCGCCAAGATGGGCGATACTCACTCCGCACCCTCCAACCTCGCCGCGGGCCATAGGTGCATCGGGGTCGTACCCGTTCTGCGTGGGAAGATCGAACGCTACGGAGAGTCCGGTCTGTCCGTTTCTGATGTTCTCAAGATAACGCCTGTTGGACGATTCGGCATCGCCGAACCCCGCGTAGGTGCGAATGATCCAGGGAGGGCGCTGATGGTTCTCGTTCATCGTTTGGTCTGCTTGCTCATGAGTTCCCAGTAATCAAGGTCGAGCACAACATTACTATCATATTTCTTTTTCCCTGTTGACGGATCGGGGGTCTCAATGAGAAACAACTCCGTCGGTTGATGATTCTTCATAACGACCAGTCTCAGTCGCAATACACCATGTCTCGCAGAGATTTCCCTTCGATCCAGAACATCGGTGAACGAATACAGCGTGTCCCCGGCGTATACAGGATTCGAATGAGTTCCGCCGTTGATTGCTACGATACCTAATCGGTTCTCCAGTCCGTTGAAAGCCTGGGCGTATCCAATTGAAAGAGGGTATCCACCATACACGAGAGGTTTGCCTCCAGTGAGGATGGAGTCGAAATGAACGCGAGCGGTGTTCTGGTACAACCGGGCGAAACTCATGTGATCGGATGAGTTTACTGTCATGCCGTCGATGTGAAGGATGCGCTCACCGACTGCGTAGTCTTCAAAGAAGAAACTTCCCCCAGTGGTTTTTGAGTTAAATGGATCGGGAGGATATGACATGAACAGATCAGGGGCCACAGCGTCTGCCAGAATTGGCACCACCGGTGCGCTCAGATATGCTGTAACATCCTCCCTATTCTTTTTTACCATCACCCAGCGCGTGTACTCAAGGACGATCTCGTCTCGCTGGTTTGTGGCAACAGTCTTTACGTAGACAATTCCTGTTTTCCGATTGCTGTTCTCTCTCAAGCCGATGATCCGGACCGATGTCTTGATTTCGTGACCGACGCATACCGGCGTTTTCCATAGCATCTCTGCATAGCCGAGGTTCGCCTGGGCGTTCAGAGAAATCTGTCTGACCGTTTGACCGAGTACCGTGTGGAAAACGATAAGTGGGTGAACCAATCCATGAGAATCGCAGAAGCGGGGCGTGCGATCTCCGGTTAACGCAATGTATGCCACGCGATCTCCCTCGGTGAGGACGCGCGGAGCTGGGCACTCGAAGACTTGGCCGAGTTGGAAATCTTCAAAGAAGTTCTGCACCGAGCCCTTGTTCTCAGGCATGATTGCCAGTGAGGAGTTGTTGAAGGAACGGACGGACAATCACCTGAAGTGCGAGCACTTCCTCAGCCCCTTCGAAAATGGAAAGCACGCGCGCATCCAGGAAGTATCGTGAGACAGGATATTCTTCCGAGTATCCCATCCCCCCATGCAGTTGCATCGCCTCACGTGTTACCCATTCGGCATTTTTGCATGCGAGAAGTTTCACAAGCGATGCTTCCGCAGTCCCTTTTTCTTGATCCATGAGTGCGGCAACACGATACGTGAGCTGTCTGTTTGCCTGAATGCATGCTGCCATCTGCGCTAACTTGTACTTCGTGAGGGAAAAATCGGCAAGATGTTGACCGAACAGCTTACGCGACTGTACATATGCGATTGCCGCCCTGAACGCTGCTTCCATTACACCGAGCGCCCTCGCTGCGGTCTGGATTCTTCCTCCCGCAAACCCCTGCATCTGCAGATAGAAGCCGCGGCCTTCGTCGCCAATGAGATTCTCTTTTGGTACAAAATAGTTGTCGAACGATACTGAGAAGCTGTGCATGCCCCGGTAGCCAATGGTTGGAATTGCACGCCCTTCAATCACTCCGCCTGATGGCTGCGTATGTTTGAAGTGATACTCATCCGAGGAGGGATCATAGGGCTTTTCGACAAGGAAGAGCGAGAGTCCCTTGTGACCAGAATCTGGTGTTCCAGAGCGCGCGAGCAAACAGAGAATCTCCGAGCGTCCGGCAAACGTTGCCCATGTTTTCTCTCCGTTGATAAGGTATCCGCCGTCTGTTCTCGTTGCACTCACCGACACGTTAGCAACGTCCGAGCCGGTGTTCGGCTCG
>JACQVJ010000315.1 GCA_016209805.1 Ignavibacteriota bacterium | reverse complement strand
CGTACCCAACTGAACGCTTAAACACCGATCCACTCATCAACGGTGACCAACCCATTCAATAACAAAAGGCACGCGCTTTTTTCCGAACTCCAACGGTTCCCGGTGGTTGCTCTTGGCGTGCTGGTGGCAACCGGGATTTTGCACCCACCCCCCACTGGGGTGACCGTCGCCATCGTGAGTGGTCTAGCGATGCTGGCGGTGGCCGAAGTGTACCGCCGTTTTTGGGGTCCGCCGGCGTTGCGGTCGGATTCCAGAACAATCCGTGACATTGAATTGGGTTGGGTGCTTGCGACGTTGCTCTATGCCTTGTTTGAACAAACAGGTGGCATCCATACGCCCGTGCATGCATTGACCTATTTTTTTGTGGCTTGGGTCGCGACGTTCTTTACACGCGCGGCCTTTGTCGTCATCTTGTTGACCCAAATTGGGTTCGAAATCGGCCTGGCACTCCGCGCGGAGGCGGCCCTGCTCACCTTCTTCATTCACACGGCCTTCCTTGTTTTGGCGGCGACACTTCCTGCCCTGTTCTGGCGGGGCGCAGCTGCCGTGCTCCGCATGCAACACCATCGGCAATTGCGCGATACGATGTGCCACATCCACGACGAAGCTCGTGTCTTTCGCTTGTTGCCACGTAGTACCCATTCCCTATCATGGGCTGCACCAAACCCACGTGCTGCCGACGAACGCAAACGGGTTCAAAGTTCGCTCGATGTCATTCACCAAGCGCTGGGATATCTTTTCAAACTCCTCAGGAAATCCTTGGATCTGCACACCTGTGTCCTCCTTTGGATCGATCCCGATAGTCAACAACTCAAAGTCACCGCGTGTGCAACGGCGGATGACTGCGTGTTGGTTACGTCTATCTCTCCCCATCATGGGGTGCTCGCCGCCATTTTTCACAGCCAACAAAAACTCCACCTCCAATCTCTCAAGCCGGGTACCGTGTCGTACTATGCCCAACCAACGCCACTTGGTGCCTTTCTCGGATTGCCCGTCACCCACGAGGGGGCTCTTTTCGGCATCCTATGTGCCGATCGCCAAACGGTGCGGCCGTTTCTACCCGCGGAAGAGGAACTGCTCCTCGAAACCGTCGCCCATATTTTGCGCCTGCTCTCGAGTGAACAAACCTTTGCGGTTCTCGAACGCTCTCGCTATGAACATGAACATTTTTATCGGGCTAGTGCCCTCTTGGTGCGAGCGTTAACACCAGAAGAGGTCATGAACACGGCCATTGTGGCGTTGCGTGAAATCGTCGACTTTGATTTTTCCTGCATCACTCTTTACGACAAAGCTACCGAACGGCATCAGATCGCATGGGTGCATACATTGCCCGATATTGCGCACGATCGGGCGTTGTTCGGCCGTGAATTTTCGGATCCTAAAAGCTTAGTCGCCTTGGCCTGCAAGACCAAACACAGTTTACCGGCGCATCCCGATGTTCCCATCGATGAAGCGTCTTTATTCTCCGCGGACCTTCGTCTCAAGGGAATTGCATCATTGTTGGTGTTGCCCCTCATCTGCGCGGATGACGCGATTGGCACTTTGGTTTTGGCGACAAAGAGCAAGCACGGTTTTCGCGAAGATCTCCGTGACCTTCTCGGTGTCATTGCCAACCAGGTAGCGGTGTCATTGCAAAACGCGCGCTTGTACCGTCGGATGGAGACAATGGCGACCACTGATGGTTTGACCGGCGTCTATAACCACCGCGCCATGCAAAAATGCCTAGCTGACAAACTGGAACGCGCCCAGCGCTATCACCGTCCTTTGGCGTTGATTCTACTCGACCTCGACCACTTCAAAAAAATAAACGATACCTATGGACACCCACAAGGTGATCAGGTGCTCAAGCGCGTTGCCGTCATTTTGAAAGAGACCGCACGCAAGATTGACATCGTTGCCCGTTACGGTGGGGAAGAGTTCGCTATTCTCATGGAAGATACCGACGGTGCTGGGGCCAAAGAACTAGCTGAACGCATCCGTCATGAAGTGTCCCAACAGCAGTTTGCGACGGAACGGGGGCTTTTTCACGTGACCGTGAGCATGGGCATAGCCGTTTTTCCCCATGATGCGCAGGACCGTCAACAGTTGATTACCCGTGCGGATCAGGCCCTCTACCATGCCAAACGTCATGGGCGCAATCAGAGCCTTTCCTATCGTGAGTTTTTAAACCAGCGCGCGCACGATACAATGGAGGCCCGAGTTGAGTGATCTCATGTCTCGAAAAAATTTTGTTCTTGATACTAATGTGTTGCTCCACGATCCCTACGCCATGTTCAATTTTGAGGACAACCATGTCTTGATTCCCATTTACGTTATTGAAGAAATCGACTCGTTCAAAAAGGAAATGTCAGAGCGCGGCCGCAACAGCCGCGAGGTAGCGCGCATTTTAGACAGGTTCCGCCACCAGGGTCGACTGTCCGATGGTGTGCCGACGGAGAAGGGCGGGGTGCTACGGGTGGTGATCGGCCAGGGCACCATGCCCCAGGTGTTGCGCAAGTCGCATGTTGCCGACAACTACAT
>JACQVJ010000288.1 GCA_016209805.1 Ignavibacteriota bacterium | reverse complement strand
CGCGATGGCGCGGAAGCGCTCGATTACCTCTTTCGGAGGGGTACCTTTGCAGACCGTGGGATTGAATCCCCGGCCGTGGTGATGCTGGATCTCCAAATGCCAAAGGTCAACGGCATTCAAGTGCTCGAGCAAATGAAAGCTGATAAGGTGCTGATGAATATCCCCGTAGTTGTACTCACATCATCGCGTGAATCGAAAGATCTGGATCGGTGTATCGAGCTCGGCGTGAGCGCCTATATGGTAAAACCTGTGACCTTCATTGATTTTGTTGAGGCAACAAGGAACGTGGGGAGATACTGGGCGCTTGTTCACAAGCCAGTGAACAATCCAACACTCCTGGAACACGCTTAGCGATTCTTGAATCCATGAGCCATCGTCAGAGGAACGGTGAACAAACGGCTACGATACCTCCATTTGGAAGACAATGCTCGTGATGCAGAGATTGTTGCAGCAATGTTCGCTGCCGAAGGAATTGAGTGCGATCCGATACGCGTAGACTCGCGAGAAGAGTTCGACATTGCCCTTGACGAGCACGAGTTCGACCTCATCCTTTCCGATTACACACTCCCTTCATTTGACGGCGTTGCAGCGCTGAAGATTGCCCGTGAGAAACGCCCCGAGGTGCCGTTCATATTTGTTTCGGGGACCATAGGGGAAGACACTGCTATCGAAAGCCTGTTGAGTGGAGCCACCGATTACGTCCTGAAGCATAAGCTATCCAGACTTGTTCCGGCAGTGCAGCGCGCGCTTCGCGAAGCAGAGAATCGAAAAGAACGGGATCGGGCTGAAGAAGCATCGCGACAATCGGAAGATCGGTACCGGAGCCTCGTTGAAAGTGCGCGGGATGCCATTATCAGCGTCTCGCCGCAGGCGATCATCATGAGCCTGAACTCAGCCTTCGAACGACTCACCGGCTGGAAGTCGGAGGAGTGGATTGGACGGAGTTTCACCGACATTATCCATCCGGATGATCTTCCCCGAGCCCTGCAAATCCTGAGTCGAGTGCTGGCAGGAGAAACACCTGATGTCACTGAATACAGAATCCGTAATAAGTCGGGAGAATACATTGTCGGAGAGTTTACTGCAACTCCTCAAATTCAGAATGGGAAAACGGTTGGCCTGCTTGCGATTGCCCGCGATATGACCGAGCGAAAGCAACTCGAGGAACAGCTTTGGCGTGCTCAAAGGATGGAGAGCCTTGGCACTCTCGCAGGAGGTATTGCACACGACTTCAATAACATTCTCGGCATCATACTTGGTCATACCTCTCTGATTGACCGTGGCAAGTACGACCCGGTTGCTATTGGAAACAGCACCGATGCGATTGCAAAGGCCGTTCAGCGTGGTGCGGGTTTGGTTCGTCAGATTCTTACATTCGCCCGCAAAACCGATGTTGCTCTCGAGCCGATCAACATCAATCTTGCCATCGAGGAGCTATCGAAGATGATTCGGGAGACCTTTCCGAAAACTATTGAGCTTTCCCTTCATCTTGCGGAAGACATACCCATCATCACAATGGATCATACTCACCTGCATCAGGCGTTGCTTAACCTGTGCGTCAATGCCCGTGATGCAATGCAGGACCTCCCTGCAAAGTCCGGGAGCCTTTCGATTCGAACCGAAGTGATTAACCGAAGGGAACTGCGAGCACGGCGTCAAGATGCGACGCAGGATCGATATGTTTGCGTTACGATTGCCGATACCGGTACGGGGATCGATGAAACCGCGAGGAAGAGGCTGTTTGAGCCCTTCTTCACAACGAAGAAACCGGGGAAGGGAACAGGCCTTGGCTTGGCGGTGGTTTACGGCGTGGTCAGGGCCCACCATGGTTTTATCGACGTGGAAAGCGAGGTCGGTAAGGGTTCGACCTTCCGTATGTATTTTCCTGCTCCTACAGAGGGCGTTCGTGTCTCAGCCCAGGCAACGGAGGAGGTTTCTCAGATCCCCGGAGGGAACGAGACGATCCTCCTGATTGAGGATGAAGAAAGTCTGGTAGGTCTGATGAAGTTGGTGCTTGAAGGGAAAGGATATCGGGTACTCACCGCGATCAATGGGGAAGAAGGTCTCCGCCAGTACGCGCAGCATAAGGATCATATTGCACTTGTCCTGACTGATCTAGGCCTTCCAAGGCTCGATGGACGGGCGGTACTCACATCCCTGCGTAATCTCAACCCGAAGGTCAAGGTGATCCTCGCGTCGGGTTATCTCGACTCGACAGCGCGAACGGAGTTACTGCAGGAGGGTGTACATCACTTCATTCAAAAGCCATACGTACCAGCACTCGTCCTGCGAAAAGTCCGGGAAGTCATCGATCAAGACGAATAGAGGGTTGCCGCATCCTACAAAAAAAATAGCTACTGAGGTCAACCTTTGAATGGATTGCGCAGTCTAATAGGGTGACCAGTACTTTATCCCTCCTCATGGAAAGCCGGGCGGACCTGACTAATCTGCCCGGCCTTCTCCTCCCTCATTTCCGAATGTTTGCTTGACAATCTTCCGTTAACTCCTTACCCTTTGCTCGAATTCCCTTTCCGGTCTCCATTCGACCATTTCGTTCGCGACAAACAACCTTACTATAGCTCATGGAAATCCAACTTAACACCCGAAGGAATCTTCACACAGTCGCAATAACGATTGTCTCTTGACGATTTCATCACTCCAAAGAGGCTGCGAGAGTAAATTGTCGAATAACCAGGGGAAGCATTTTTGTAAGAGACTGAATTCATTTCACTTAGGGGGATAGCCTCTTGACCTGACCAATTGTTACCTCATTTCGTTTCTTATAGTAGAGGGG